>JBGPLR010000165.1:0-6988 GCA_041486545.1 Terriglobia bacterium | reverse complement strand
CTCCACGGGCTGCCCGGAACGGAACACCAGCTTCTCGAAAGGTGCCTTGCAAGTTTGACAAATGTATTCGTAGATAGGCATACGTGACAATATCTTATCACGATGGATCTTCGCGAGATCATCCACATGGCGGCGCGGGAGGAAGGACTGGACGGCGTGGGAATCGCCCAAGTGGAAGGCTTCTCCGCCTCGAACGATGTCCAGTTCTACAGCCAGTGGCTGGACCGCGGGCTGGCGGGCGAGATGAGCTATTTGCAGGGCGAAAAGGCCGTGAAACGAGCCGCCCCGGATCGCGTTCTTCCCGGCGCGCAATCGGTGATTTGCGCCGCCTTGATTTACAACAGCGCCGAGCCCCGTTCCACGGAATGCCGTGATTCGTTCCGCGGATGGATTTCCCGCTATGCCTGGGGCACCAAGGACTACCATGACGCGCTCATGCCGCGCTTGCTGCAGGTGGAAGCGGCCATCAAGTCCGCAGCCACGGCGCACGGGCTGGAAGTGCAGGCGCGAAGTTACGTGGACACCGGGCCCATCGTGGAGCGGGTTTACGCTAAGTACGCCGGCGTGGGATGGATCGGCAAGAACACGTGCATGATCAACCAGCAGATTGGCTCGTGGCTCTTCCTGGGCGTGATCCTGACTTCGCTGGAGCTGGCCGCGGACCTTCCGGCAACCGACCGCTGCGGCAGTTGCACGCGCTGCATTGATGCGTGCCCCACGGAAGCCATTGTGTCGCCGGGCAAGCTGGATGCCCGCCGCTGCATTGCCTATCTCACGATCGAAAAGCGCGGGGAAATTCCCGAAGACTTGCGCGCGGGCGTGGGCCACCATGTGTTCGGTTGCGACATCTGCCAGGACGTATGTCCCTGGAACAACAAGACGGGAAACGCGCCGGCGACTTTCCTGCCGGAATTCCAAGCGCAGGAAAAAGTGTTTCATCCGGAGTTGAAGTCATTGGCGCAGATGGACGAAGCAGGCTTTCGAGAAGTGTTTCGCGGATCACCGGTTAAGCGAGCGAAGTACGCGGGGCTGCGGCGAAATGTGGCCGTCGCCATGGGCAACAGCGGCGACAAACAATTCATTCCCGAGCTGGAGAGAATGGCTGCGGGCGCGGACCCGGTGGTTGCGGAACACGCGCGTTGGGCGATCAAGAAGTTGTCATCGTGAGTATGTGACGGATGTGATCGCTGTCACATCCTGAAAGTGACGTGCGGCATGAAAATGGTCTTTTGAGAACAATTTCATGCGCCCACACAGCCTACCCAACAACAACCAGACCAGAACGGCCCGGGTCTTGAGTTTTCCGCACACGCAAATGCAGAAGCTCCTGCTGCCCAGAGAGCACGGATCGTGGGGTCTGTGGGCGTTGCCCCTGGTCAGCGGGGCGATGGTGGGGTGGCTCTCAGGCAGGCAACTGGCGCCGGCATCTTCGTCGTTGGCGCTGTTCTGGTTCTGCCTGGCCGCGGCCTGCGCCTTCCTGATCTATCAGCCGCTGGAAGTGTTGCTGGACCTGTCTCCGGTCAAAGCGCGTTCACACGCGGATAGGCGGCTGGCCTGGTCGTGGATACTAACCACGACCGTTGTAGGAATGCTGAGCGTGGTCCAGCTAGCGCGCCTGGGCCGCGGCCGCGTGTTGCTGTTCGCCGCATTGGGGCTGGCGTGCTTCGGCGTGCGCTGGCTGTTCGGCAAGACGCGCGCGTTGCGCGAGGGCAAGCAGATTGTGGGGGCGCTGGGTCTCACCTCCGCGGCAGCGGGCGCTTACTATGTGACCACCGGCAGGCTTGACGCCACCGCGCTGCTGCTGTGGGGCGCCAGTTGGCTCTTTGCGTCGGGACAAATTGAATTTGTGCAGCTCTGCATCCGTACGACGCCAGCCAGGTCGCGTATGGAAAAATTCGCGGCCGGGCGCAAAGTCTTTTTTCTTCACGTGCTTCTGGTATTGGCTTCGATTGCCGCTGCCCTGGCGGGACTGGTTTCCATCCTTCTGGGTATCGCGTTCATCCCGGCGATGCTCAGGTTGATCGCCTGGGGCGCGGCGCGTCCGGACAAAATTAATTTCCACCTGCTGGGTTTCGCCGAGCTGTCCCAGAGCTTCCTGTTCAGCGGGTTGCTGGTGGCCGCGTTTGTGGTTCGCGGATAACGGATGGTTGTGTCGCCCCTGACGAGTTCAGGCCGCTCACGAAAATTGTGATCTGAAAACGCCTTTGATGTTTGCCAAACGCGCTTCCAGGGCGCGCGCTTCATCGGCAAGGCCGAGTTCGTTGGCGACGGAAATAGCGTCGTGGAAAGCGTCTTTGGCGCTGCTGTAGAGACCGGTGGCGCCGAAACGGGTCTCATACATCTGGTCGTAATACTTTTCGCCCAGCGCCTGGCACTTGCGCAAACGGGCCAGATGCAAATCACGGTCGGTGCGTTCCATGGGCGGGTCGGCGGGATCGAATTTCACCGGCAGAGCGCTCAGCATGAGGCGGCTGGAAGTAAGCCGGGCGACGCGAAACGCTTCCGGCAGCTCAGCCGGACAGGATGCCTCGGGGAGCAGCATGAAATCCTGATAGTACGGCGCGCGCAGCAGCGATTTCCAGTCTTCATCCATCAGCCAGGGATCGGCCACGGGAAAAACACAGAACTCAGCGGCGAGGTCCGAGCACAAACTGCCCAGCACACGGGCCAGGCGCATGGCAGGTTCGGTGCGGCGGGCCTGTTTCACATAAGCTTCATCGTGTTCGTGGAGGAGCACCACGGCTTCGCCGCGTCCGCGCAGGCGAAATTCCAGATGAAAGCGCTCGTCGCCAGAGAGGGCGGCGACGCATCCGTCCCATGTATGTCCGGACGCCGCCAGGCGCGCGCCGGAAGGATCGGCCATACGCTCACCCCATTTCCACCAGCGTTCCTGCAGGTCATAGTGCAGGCGGGCGATGTTCACGCCTTCACGCATGGTGAAACCTCGGTCCATGATGGAGTGCAGCGCGGATTCAATCAGCTTTTCCGGTTCGATTTCCAGTCCCCACAGCACCGCCGTGCGGTCCTGGGACGCGCGGGAGATCACCGGCTGCAACCCGTCGCAAGGGACAGTCACCACCTGGGTGCCGGCAGGGGAATGAAACCGGACTTCCGCGCTCACCAGTTCGCCTTGCTGGTTGCGCGTGACGGCGGCCACGGCGCCTTCCGCGTCCTTGGGCAGCGCGATTCCGGGAAGTTCGCGCAGCAGGCGGACCGTTTCTTCTGGATACAACAATCTGGTTCCTCCCTCTCCGGCAGATTACTTGGCGATGTGGCCCGGCGGCAACTTGTATTTCATGGTACAGTGCTGCCCGGCTTGATTCTGATTGCGCGGAGGATGTGGCGCCCATGCCTAACGGCGGTCCGGACAATTGCGGGACGTGCGGGTTCAATCGCCGCAACCGCGGCATCTGGAGAAACCCGGAGCCGGACGAAACGCAGACAGCGTTTTGCGAACTCCGCGGTGTTGCTCCACTGGCCGACCACTGGAACTACTGCCAGAACTGGCACACGCGCACCCGCCAGATCATTGGCCCGGTTTACGTCTCCGGCCTGTACGAAGGCGGATATCGCCGCATTCCCTGGCACGGCAACGTGCAACCGGAATTCATTGATGCCGGCGTATGCCGCGAATGCCAAAAGACGTTTGAAGAAGGCATTTCCATCGCCCAGGTGGAGAGCGCTCCCGCCGAGTTCTGCAGCAACCTGCACTACCTGCAATGGTGGCAGCGCCAGCATCCGGGAGAAGAAGCACCGATGAGCCGAGGCATTTGGGAACATTGAACGCTGAACCGGCGCGCGACTCTGGCGCGCCACCAGCCTTGCTGCTACATTAATCCGCATGAAACGCACTGCGTACTTCATTCTTATCGTGTGCTTTGCCGCGATTTCGGCCAGCGGCGCGACGCGCAAACAGACGCCGTCATCGTCATCAACCCAAGCTCCCGCGGCGACTGCACTGCAAACTCCAGCGGCCACGCCAACGGCGCCTGCAGCCAAGACCGCCGAGGCGAGAACCCTTGAAGCGCGAACCAACGATGTGGACACGGTTGAGCACATCATCGCGGCGGTGTATGACGTGATCTCCGGCCCGGCCGGGCCGCGTGACTGGGACCGCTTCCGGTCGCTGTACTATCCCGGCGCGCGCATGATTCCCAGCCGGCGCGACGACAAAGGTTCCGTTGTCGCCCGCGTGAACACGCCGGACGAATACGCCGCGCGCGCTCAGGAATTCTTCAGCAAAGAAGGCTTCTTTGAAAACTCCATCGCCAACCGTGTGGAAGTCTGGGACCATCTGGCGCACGTGTGGAGCACCTACGAATCGCGCCACGCCAAAGGCGACCAGCCGTTCGCGCGCGGCATCAACAGCTTTCAGTTGATCCACGACGGCAAACGCTGGTGGATCCTCTCCGTGTATTGGGAATCAGAGGACAAAGATCATCCGCTCCCGGAAAAATATCTGAAGTAGGCGCTACTTCAAGGTGTGGATGAACGCGATCAGGCCTTTGATCTGATCGTCGGTCAGCTTGCCGGCGAAGGCCGTCATTTTCCCTTTGCCCTTTTTTACGGTGTCAATAAGCTCGGCGTCAGATTGCTTGGCGACTTCCGGCGCATGGAAATCTTTTGCGCCCATTTTCTTGCCCGCGACGCTTCCCGTTCCGTCCGCGCCATGACATATCTGGCACTTGGATTTGTAGAGCCCTGCTGATTCTGCGGAAGGCGCAGCCGCAGCAGCTTTGGGGGCTGCTTTCGGAGCAGCCGGCGTCTTGGGCGGCGCTGCCGGTTTGGCCGCAGCCGTTTCCGCCATCACCAGCAAGGTAAATGTACCGGGCTTCATCTTGCGGCTCGGACGGTCACCTTCCTTGGCCGGCGGTACGATCTCAATGTCCGCGGTGACCAGATAGACGTTGTGATTGTTCGTATCCAGCGCCATGGTGCGGGCGAACTTCTGCGTCTCCGCGTTCTGCACCACGGTGAATTTGTCCGGCGAATCTTCATGGACCACCGTCAGCGTGCCGTCGCCATTGGAGCTGAAGGCCAGCTGCGTGCCGGGATCAAACGCGTTGGCGTCCACGCCGTCACCGATGGGCACGGTGGCCACTACCTTGCCGTCGTCAGCGTTGATCACCGCCATGACCTTGTTGTGGCATCCGGCAAACAGGCGCCGGTTCTTCACGTCCATGTCCAAACCGGAGGGATCTTCACAACCAGTTATTTTCCAGGTGTGGGCCACGACGGCTTTGGCGGCATCAATACTGGTGAGTTCGCCCGTGTCTTCAATGTTGACGAAGACCAGGCCTTTGCCGTCAGCGACGGCGAACTCCGGCTTGCCGTTCAACGGAATCGTGCCGACAACTTTGTCATTCACAGCATCAATCGCCGTGGCGTTCTTGCTGCGGCCGTTGAAGGTGAATACGCGCTTGGAAAACGCGTCATACATGATAGCGTCAGGATTTTCGCCGCCTTCGGTCTTGATCCTGGCCGTTTCTTTCAGCGTCTTCAGATCAAATACGGTGACGGTGTTGTCGCGGCCGTTACTGGTGAAGCCCTTGCCCAGGTCTTGCGCCAGGGCGATGCCGTGTACGCCTGCGGTGTCCGGGATATCGCCGAGGATGGTTCCCTTCTCCGGATCCACGACCATGACGTGCGTGCCTCGCGAAATGAACAGGCGTTTGCCGGCGGGATCGTAAGTCAGGTAGTCCCAGCCTCCGTCGCCGCCGAGGACGTGCTTGTGTTTGAGCTGGTACTGTACGGGCGCCAGCGCGGGGAGAGAGAAGGCAATGACGAAAACACAGATCAGGGCGACAATCAGTTTGGTGCGCATCGGGTCCACCTTATTCTTGGTCATAGATTCCGGACGCGAATCATTGTAATCCTTCGCCACGATCTGCGGGCGCGGTGGCCTTCGCTTCCACCTCGCGCAACCAAATAATTCTTTACAGAATATCTTCGCAAGTTTGCGGCGGGTGCGCATTCTTGTTACAGGAAGAGTCCTCCCGTCCTCCAGGGGAGTTCATTGTGTGATGTAAGTTGGTCCCCCGCAGTGGGTGGTAATACGCCGAGTCGTCCCCGGATTTGCGGCGTCTTACCACCCAAGGACCAAGGGTCTTGTCCTGAGCGAAAGCGAAGGAGCCCTATAGACCACGACGATCCCCGGCGTCACAGTTCAGAAGTCGATGGCGTGAGGATGCGGAGTTTGTGGCGTGCCAGGCACGTACCCATCACTAAGCGAACAGCCCTTATGTCGTTGTTCATGCTCAAAATGCGCGCCCCCGCTATGAGACGCGTTATGCGGTCGTACACGGCCGTGGCATTCCTTACAACGTAGAATTTCGTCGGCCATGTGCGCCCCGAGGGCTTCATTGACCGAAATAATCCGCCAGTCTCGACGGCGTTTCCCTGTTTCCAAATCGTTAACCCACTTCTTGACTTCGCACTCTTCTGCTCTGCTCATTGAAGGTGTCGCCCCTCCAGGGCTCATCATTTTATCCTCTCCTTACCCACCGCTGACGCGGTGGGCTAACTTCTGATCGCGCCTACGGCGCTGCGAGGAAGTGGCGCTTGCGCTATGCGCTGGCCCTCGGCAGAGTCGAAGGAGACGTGGCAGTGCCACGTCTCTACGGTCCGTTTCATGCGGCCCGAAGTTTGCCTTGGTACTACGTCTTCAGGACACTTGACAGGCGCGCACTTTGATGTACTACTTCGTTATTTATTCGCTACCGTGAATCTGCTATGTTGAGCTGCGCCTCAGGGTGTGGAGGAACAGAGATCATTGAAAACAAAGCAAATAGCAGAAAGCCGGTAGTTGGTACTTAGTATTTGGTACTTGGCGAAGGCTGTGACCCTCTGCACTGAACCCCGCAAGTGAGACAGTGAGAGAATGCACACTTAGCAGGAAGGGAGCTGCAAGTGGCGAACGTGCGAGGAGCAAAGAAACGAAGCCGAGAGTTCTGGCGAGCGGCGGTGGATCGGATCCAGGGCGGGGAGG
>JBGPLR010000164.1:0-6995 GCA_041486545.1 Terriglobia bacterium | reverse complement strand
GAAGGAACATTTACTTACTCCTCAGAACGGCCACTATGTTCTCAACCTGTGTCCCAAGCACAGCGATTGCGAGGAGTACCAACCCCATAATCACGCACCAGTACGCACCTCGAGCCGAGAAAAACTCTGTCTTGGTTTCTGTGTTCCTGAGCCAGCATCCCAGTAGAGGAATTATCAGCATCAGCGCAACCAGACCAATCCCGATCAACCACCATGCACTCGCAAAAACGGCACTGTTACCCATTTGTCACCCCGCGATAGAGGGAGGAACGAATTGAAAGCAGAGAATTGTACCCCAGCCGCGCACGGCGCCCCGTCGAGCATCGCTTTGTCCCCCGGCCCAAATCCACCAATCGCCCTGGTTGAAAACCACCACCCGAGCGAAATTCTCGTCCGCAAAGTTTTGTAACCCACTGAAACAAATTGACTTGCCGAGTGTTGCTATTGGCAGCGGACGTGCACTTGTCTCCTGGCAAGAGTCTTGAAGTCATGTGTTTGGAGGCAAGGTTGATGAGAAGTTGGGATCCGCGCGGAGCTCGGGAAACAAGAGGCCATGCAATGAAAACCAAAGTGCAGCGATTCTTAGTGGTTCTGTGGATGTCGGCAGTGTGGTTGATCGGCGGCGCCGCGGCGCAAGGCACGCCAGATCAGGACAACGCGTCGCGTCCGCCCAGCGAGCAGCAAGCGCCTGCCCCGCAGCCGCAAGATCAAAACAACGGGTCGCCGACGGCGCAGCAGCCTGGCAGTCAAAACGTCCCGCACCTGAACTATCCGCAATCGAGCGCGCCGGACACCGATCTGCAAACAGACGTGCAGAACAACGACGCGCAGGGTGAAGCACAAGGAGAAGATCCGCAAGCTGCTGACCCCAAAGCCAGCGCCAAGCAGCCGGCAGCGGCCCGCGTCAGCATGATCCACGGCGACCTCTCCATGCAGCGCGCCGACAACGCTGAGTGGTCGGCGGCCACGCTGAACACGCCTCTGGTGCGCGGTGACATCGTCGCTACGGGCGATAAGTCGCGCGCGGAAATTCAGCTCGACTTCGCCAACATCCTCCGTCTCTCCTCCCGCAGCCAGGCCAAGATTGCCGACCTCACGCACAGCCGCATCCAGGTGCAAGTCGGGGAAGGCTACGTTTACTACAGCGTCTTCAAAGGTAATGAAGCCGACGTGGAGATTGATACTCCGAACGTGGCCGTGCATCCGCTGCGCCAGGGACGCTATCGCATTCAGGTAAATTCCGGGGAAGAGTCAGAAGTGATCGTGCGCGAAGGTGAAGCGGAAATCACCACGCCGCAAGGCAGCACCACGGTGCATGAAGGCCAGATGATCACCATCCGCGGCGCTGACAATCCGGAATACAAAGTGAGCAACGCTCCGGGCAGCGACGAGTGGGACCGCTTCAACAAAGATCGCGACCGCAACATCCGCAACGCGGACGGCGTGCGTCGCACCAACCCGTATTACGCGGGCGCGCAAGATCTTGACGGCCACGGCCGCTGGGTCTATGTGGACGGCTACGGTTGGGTGTGGCAGCCTTACCAGCGAGCGAATTGGGCGCCGTATCAAGATGGCCGCTGGGTTTGGGAACCTTATTACGGTTGGACATGGGTTTCTTATGAGCCTTGGGGCTGGGCGCCGTATCACTACGGACGCTGGTTCCTCTCCGGCGGAGCCTGGGTGTGGTGGCCGGGACCGGTGTATACGCACTACCGTCCCTACTGGTCGCCTGCGTTTGTAACTTTCATCGGCTTTGGGCGCCATGGCGGAGTTGGTTTCGGTTATGGCTCCATCGGTTGGATACCGTGCGGGCCGTTTGATCCTTTCTACCCCTGGTACGGAGGCGGCTTTAGCAGCGTGACGTTCATTAACTTTGGCTTCGGCGGCGGCTTCCACGGACGGTTCATTCGTCCTCTGGGCATTCGCGGACGCCAGCCGTTCATCTCCAACGTCCGCCTGGCGACGACCAACCCGCGCATGCGCGGCGGCATTACCACCGTGGCCGCGGGCGACTTTGGCCGTGGCGTTCGCGGCAGCCACGGTGTGAGCGCAACCGACCTTCGCCAGGGCCATACCATGACGGCCAACTTGCCCGTGGTGCCTTCGCGGGACAGCCTGCGGACTGGCGGCCAATCGAACCTGGGCAGGTTCCAGCCAAGGACGCAGCAAAAGTTTTTCACGCAACATCAACCACCGGCAGGACCGGCGGCGTTCCATGATCAACAAAGACAAGTGCAGGGCGTGATCCAGGCGCATAGCGGCGGAACGCAGGTTCCAGCGTCGCGAGGCGGCGAAGCCCAATCGCGAAGCGGCGAAGTACAGTCACGCGGTGGCCAGGCCCAGTCGCGCGGCGCTGAAGCAGGACGCGGTGCGGAAACTCATACACAGCCGGCGGTGGCAAGCAGGGCTGGAGGTCCCGAAGGGCGGGGAAAATCGGAAGCTCCGGCAACCAGCGGTTCGACCGGAGCGCAGGCGCCCGCAGCAACGCATCAGCAGCCCGTCGAGAACAACAGCGGACGGTCCGCCAATCCGGCGGGAACCGGCCACACACCAGCCAGCACCAGCGGCGCTGGTGAACAGAATCGAGGCGGCTGGACGAAGTTTGGTCCGCCGTCGTCAGGCCGGGCTCCATCAGGCGATGGCGGTCGTCCTAGCGGAAGCGGCAGCTCAACGCCGGCGACGCGTCCGACCACTGTTCCCAGCCAGAACGTTCCTCAGAACGTCCCTCAGAGCGTTCCTTCGAACACCGGCTCCAGCAAACCAACGCTGCAGTTGAACCGGCCTATTGTGACTCCGCGCAATGAAGGTTCGCGGAGCGGGCCTCCGGCGGCGTCATCGCCACGGCCGCAAGTCAGTACCCGGCCGGTGAATGTTCCTCCGGCGTCGTCTCGCATGCCGCAGGCGCGCGGCGGACGGAGCATGCCTCCGCCTTCTGCGCGTTCGCAGGGCGGCAGCGCGCCCCGGGGCGGTTCGGCTCCGCGCAGCAGCGGAAGCAGCCGGAGCAGCGGAAGCAGCAACAGAAGTTCGTCGGCCTCATCCTCAAGCTCCAAGCACCGGTAATTCCGGAGACCGGGCCTGAGAGCTTGCTGGCAGTTCTTACAGCTCCTTCTCCCAACACGAGGGTGATATCGGCAAGGGCAGTGGAATCCACCCGCTGCCCTCTTTTTTCGTGTCGCTTCGCTCCAAACCGCTGGCGATTTTCGCTTCATGATGAATTCTCTTGCACCTGATGCAAGCGGCTCGGCGCGCAAGCCGGCCTCGCCGCTGGGAGAAAATGAAAGAATCCATCCATGAGTAGATTCTGCTGTGCTAATGGAACCTTCTGAGCAGCGTCTCCTCCTTATATAATCGGCAGGTTCCTTCATCTTGCTTGCTGGAGCGCCGATTGGCCTATTACAACGACCTCAGAGACTGGATTGCTGCGCTGGATCGCGCCGGCGAACTCAAACGTATTCGCGCAGAAGTGGATCCCATCCTGGAGATCACCGAAATTGCTGACCGCGTCTCCAAAGGCGCCGCAAAAAAATATGGCCGCCCCGGCGGGCCGGCGCTGCTGTTTGAAAACGTGAAAGGCGCCAACGGCGTTCCCGTGTTCATCAACCAGTTTGGCTCAGAGCGCCGTATGCAGATGGCGCTGGGCGTGGACCGCCTGGATGAAATTGCCGATCGCATCCGCCAGTTGATGAACATGAAGTCGCCGGAAGGCTTCCTGGAAAAACTCAAGATGCTGCCTGTGCTCGCCGACATGGGCAAGTTCTTCCCCAAAACCGTGGAGACCGGGCCTTGCAAGGAAGTCATCAAGAAGAAAGATTTTTCTCTGCTTGATTTTCCCGTGCTGCAGTGCTGGCCCCAGGACGGCGGCCGCTTCATCACGCTGCCGTGCGTGATCACTCGCGATCCCAAGACCGGCAAGCGCAACGTCGGCATGTATCGCATCCAGGTTTACGACGCCACCACCGCCGGCATGCACTGGCAGCGGCAGAAAGTTGCGGCGGAACACTATCGCGAGTTGCTCAGGCAGGGAGCTGCGAAACAAAAAATAGACAGTGGAGCGCAGGCGCCGGGGTCCTCGGCACGCGCTTCGCGTGCTGGGGTGGAGGCGCCCTCGCCTGCGGACGAGAATGCCAAGAAACGTGCTGGCGTTGACATCATGGCCCGCTCCGGTGGCGGTTCCGTGCTCGCAGCGGGTGACCGACCCAGCGGAACTATGGAAGTCGCCGTAGCCATCGGCACTGAACCTGCGCTCACTTTTTCCGCCATCGTGCCTGCGCCGCCGGAAGTGGAAGAGTTCATCGTCGCCGGCTTTCTCCGCCAGAAGCCGGTGGAACTGGTGAAGTGCGAAACCGTGGACCTGGAAGTCCCGGCGTCTGCCGAGATCATCATTGAAGGTTACGTCAAGCTCGACGAGCTTCGCACCGAAGGCCCATTCGGTGACCACACCGGCTTTTACTCGCTGGAAGATGAGTACCCGGTCTTGCATGTCACCTGCATCACCCATCGCAAAGATCCCATTTACGCCACCACCATTGTCGGCAAGCCGCCCATGGAGGACGCCTGGATGGGCAAGGCCGTGGAGCGCATCTTCCTTCCGCTGATGAAGCTCACGCTGCCGGAGATCGTGGACGTGAACCTGCCGGTGGAAGGCGTGTTTCACAACTTGATGATCGTTTCCATCCGCAAGTCGTATCCCGGTCACGCGCGTAAAGTCATGAACGGCATATGGTCTCTGGGCCAGGCCATGTTCACCAAGTGCGTTGTCGTTGTGGACGAAGACGTGAACGTGCAGGACATTGGCGAAGTGGTGCTCAAGGTCTTCAACAACATTGATCCGGAGCGCGATATCCAGTTCACCCTGGGGCCGGTGGATTCGCTCGACCACGCATCGCGCCTGGCGAATTTTGGCTCCAAGATGGGCATTGACGCCACTCGCAAATGGCCGGCGGAAGGCTTTACTCGCCCCTGGCCGGACGAAATCCTGATGGACGACAAGACCAAGGCAGCGGTGGACAAGAAGTGGAAGGAGTTGGGGATTGAGTAAACAAACAACTCGCCGCAGCTTTTCGAGATGGCCGCGGATCAAAGCATGGCCTGCTTATTTGAACCAGAGCGCAGCGGAGAGGATGACAGTTTGTTGTTTTGAAAGTCCAGCGCCGCAGGCGCGGAATAGCGGTAGCCCAGGCCGTAAGGCCTGGGTAAGCGTATAGAACGAGAAGAGCCCCGTAGGGGCGGCACAAATTTGACAAGGAGCCGCATTTGACCAATCCATTCACCGCCATCGCCACCGATCTCGGCCGCACCGTGGCGCAGGCCAAGCCGCTCCTGGCCAAACTGAACAACGCGGACACCAGCACGCGTCCGTCGGCGAAGAAGTGGGCGAAGAAAGAAATCCTCGGCCATCTCATGGACTCCGCATCCAACAACCACCAGCGCTTTGTTCGCGCCGCTTTGCAAGGCACCCTGACGTTCCCCGGTTATGACCAAGAACCGCTGGTGGAGTTGCAGAAGTTCCGCGAGATGGACTGGAGTTTCCTGGTGGACCTGTGGGCCAGCTATAACCGTTTTCTCGCGCATGTGCTCGCCGGGCTTCCGGCTTCTGCCGCAGGAATTACCTGTAACATCGGCGACAACCCGCCGGCCACGCTCGGCTGGATTGCGGAAGATTATGTAGCGCATCTCAAGCACCATCTCAACCAGATCCTGGGCCAGATGTTTGAAACCAACTACGGACGAAAACCGAGCTAGCTGATGCGAGACCTGCTGTCTGAACTGCTGGAAGAGCCGGAGCCGCAGCCGCGGCGCCGCCGCCGGTGGCCGATTCCTCTTGCCATCCTGGCAGCCGTTGTAGTGCTGATCGTCTCCCCGCTCGCTTTCATGACTTCCATGCCGGGCAAGTCCTTTTCCGGAGCGTTGCCGCCGCTTTCCGCTGATCAGAAAGAATCCGCTGAAATCCTCAAGAGCCGCGTCTGGTATCTGGCGGAAACCATCGGCGAGAGAAACGTGTTTGCTTACCCCGCTCTGAAAAACACCGCGGAGTATGTGGAGAATTCTTTCAAGCAGTTGGGCTATGCGGTTACGTCGCAAGAGTTCGCCGTGCAGACCAAGACCGTGCACGCCAAGCAGGTGCGCAACATCATCGCCGTGATTCCCGGCAGCACTAAAGCCTCAGAGATCGTGGTTGTCGGCGCCCACTATGACACCGCGGACGAGTCCCCCGGAGCCGACGACAACTCCAGCGGCGTAGCCGCCCTCCTGGAGCTGGCGCGACTGCTCAAGGATTCGCACCCCACGCGCACTATCAGATTTGTGGCGTTCGTGAATGAAGAGCCGCCCTGGTTCCAAACGGAGAACATGGGCAGTCTGGTTTACGCGCGGCAAGCCCGCGCCGGCAAGGAGAAGATTGTCGCTGCAATCTCTTTAGAAGCCATTGGTGTTTATTATGACCAGCCAGGCAGCCAGCGGTACCCAGCGGGATTTGGGCTGCTTTATCCGGGAAAGGGCAACTTTGTGAGTTTTGTCGGCAACCTTTCTTCGCGCGGGCTGGTAAGCCAAGCCACACGGGCGTTTCGCCAGAATGCAAAGTTTCCTTCGGAAGGCGCTGCTCTGCCGGCGCAGATCACCGGCGTTGGCTGGTCTGACCAGTGGTCGTTCTGGCAGGCAGGATATCCCGCCATCATGGTCACGGACACCGCGCCGTTTCGCAACAAGAACTATCATCTGCCCGGCGACCAGGCTGACACTCTCGACTATGACCGCATGGCACGCGTGGTGGATGGACTCCGATACGTGGTCCAGGATCTTGCAAGATGAAGATCTTGCAAGATGAAGATATCGCAAGATGACGATTTCGCAAGAATATTGACCCACTACGGTAAGACCTGCACTTGCACATTTTCGCCAATAACCTGACAATTCCAATAGGCGTGTAAATGACTGATAACACAACCCAAAAAAATCAGTCACGGTGAATCATTAAGATTCACTAACCTTTGAAGCAG
>JBGPLR010000163.1:0-7009 GCA_041486545.1 Terriglobia bacterium | reverse complement strand
GAGACCGTGTACTTAAACTGGTAGGAGTCCGGGAGCGGGTCTTTGCTGTCCGCGATGAACACCACGTCCTCCACGCCGTCACCGTCAAAGTCCGCGGTGTAGGCCCCCACGGTTGGCATGGGCGCCAGAGTGAAGGTGGGGCCAAACTGCTGCGTCACCAGCGGGGCCAGGGAAGCCATCTTGACCGGGACGTCAGCTTTCGGCTTGGCGGGGGTTGGAGAGCTGGCGGCCTGCGGCGTTTGCGCTGCAGCCAGACACGCTACAAGTAATATGAGTCTGCTCAGGTACTTCATGAGCTGAGTCTAACCCGTCTTGCGCTGAATTGCTCCCAGATTCAGGGGTTGTAGCCCTTGTAAACAACAGGCCTGATGAAACGCCGACCCTAGAACATAAAGGGCATTCGCTTGGGCGCCGGACGTTTGTGCGCGAACGGCCGGTTCAGAAATTCCACGAACGGCGCCATCAATTCAAATTGCCGCGCCAGCTCAGCGGCTAGCTTGCGGGTGGTAAGGAGCTTGATGTCCACTGCACCTTCCAGATACCACTGGCGATGGCGCAGCACAGCTTCCGCCGGGTGGTCCATGGGAAAACCTTTAGGCATGCGGGTGAGCTGTGCGCCTTGCAGACCGCCGAGCGTCCGCTTCACGCTCTTGTCATGCAGGATCTGGTTGAATTCTTGGTAATGCGCTTGCAGCAGTGTGCGATAAGCCAGCAGTTCGTGGCGCTCCGGCGCCCATACGCCGCCGAAGACCAGCACATCTTTTTCCGTGAAGTGGAAGTAAAACACTGCTCCTTCACGCTTGACGGCCGTGTGCCGGGGAAAGATTGCCGAGATGTGCGTCTTGTAGGGAGTTTTGTCCTTGGAAAAACGCGTGTCGCGATAGATGCGATAGACAGCCTTCTGCGGCGGCGTGACGTACTGTGGCGCGAAGCGCGCGAACTCCTCATTCAGCGCGCTCACTAGCTCCAGCATGGGCTCTTTGATCAGGGCTTCATATTTCTCTTTGCGCGGCTGAAACCACTCGCGCCGGTTGTTGCGCTTGAGCGCGCGCAGGAAAGAGAGAGCGTCAGGGGAGAAGCCGGAGAAAGTGGGAGCCATAATTTATTCTAAATTGCTCAAGAAATTCTTCGTACCACGCTGTCGGTGACAACCCACTCACCCTTTGTCCGGTGAAGCTTGTAGGTGGCTATTAAACCGCAAAGGCCATCGCAGAAATAGCCCCCTTCCACCTCGACCGAGTCCTTGTCTAACCAGCGAATTTCGTTTGCACGGAATACGATCCCTCTTTGCCTTGTTGATTTATCCACAACGGCAAAACGCCATTGTTTGCTGCTTTCCGAGGCTGATACTTTCTTGATGATCCGCGGAATATCACGAAGCCGGTGGATGAAAGCATCGGTCGGGTCCTTACCGTTAACGGAAACGAAAAAAAACTTGAAGTTCATTTCCTTAGCGATAGCCCTTTCGGTTGCAGTCTTCGCGTTTTTCTCGCTCTGATCGCCGCCGCGATACCAACCTTCCATCTGATAGCGGACTACCGCTTCCCTGATGCTCTCTTCGGCAGTACGTTTGTCGGCGCTTGCGTCAGACTGAGGAAAAATGGAGGGTGAGCACAGAAGCAACAAAGCTGCTACGGGTGAGACCAAACTACGCAATTGACGCATTACGATCATGCATTGTTTGACTCCAAGTGTCGTGCTGCGGTTCCGACTGCTTTTGCGTAATAACCCGGTCTCTGCAAACTTTGTGTTGCCCCGCCCGGGGCTTGTAATCTTGTTCATGCCTACCCACCCTTACGGCTTCGCATTCGCTCGCCTCAGGGTGGGCTAACTCATTTCGCGCCTACGGCGCTGGATTCATGAGGCCAGCCCACCAGCCTGAAGTCGGCGGATTTTTCTTTTCCAGAGCAGACTCAAGACCAGAAAAGCAAGACCCGCGATACAGAGGTGAATCAACGTTCCAAACACCGTTGCAAAGCTCGCCGCGGCACCGAAAGCCCCGCAAACGCGGAGCCCTGCGTCGCGGATGCTTTTGGCCGACAAAGTCCAGAACAGATCGGAGCTGATGAAGAAAACAAGCGGTGGAACCAGCATTGACACGGAACTGAGGAGCAGCCCTCTTCGCCGCGTCCATCGAAAGCTAACGTAGCCAAGAGCTTGTGGCAGGATAAGGCCAAAGATCACAAAGGCTGAGAGCCTGACGATCTCTATTATCGTGTCCATATCGTTTTCGTCTCTGCGCTAATCTGCGGCTAACTCAGATTCACGGTTTTCTCCGCGATCAGCTTTTTCACCCGCTCCACGAACTGCGCCGCGGGGACCGTGCCTTCCGGTTGTTGCTGGCCGCGGACGCGCACGTTCACCGTGCCGGCTTCGGCTTCTTTTTCGCCGACCACCAGCAGGAAAGGCACTTTCTGCATGGTCTGTTCGCGGACCTTGGCGTTCATCTTTTCGTTGCGATCGTCCAGGTGCACGCGCACACCGGCGTCCTTGAGCTGCTGGGTGACCTTCTGGGCGTAGGCGGTGTGTTTTTCGCTGATGGGGATCACGGCCACCTGGACGGGCGACAACCAGACCGGAAATGCGCCGGCATAGTGTTCGATCAGCACGCCGAAAAATCGCTCGACTGAGCCGAACAGCGCGCGATGCACCATGAGCGGTTGCTTGCGCGAACCGTCTTCGGCGACGTACTCCAAGCCAAAGCGCTCGGGCAGGTTGAAATCAAATTGGACGGTGGAGAGCTGCCACAAGCGGCCGATGGCGTCCACTAACTTCACGTCAATTTTGGGCCCGTAAAACGCCGCTTCGCCAGGAATGGTCTTGTAGGGGATCTTCAAGTCCTTCAACACTTTTTCCAGCGAGTTGGTGGCCAGGTTCCACTTGTCGTCGCCTCCGACGAAGCTCTTTTTGTCCTTGGGGTCCCAGGTGCTCAGTTCCACGTGGAACTCAGTAAAACCGAACGTTTTCAACACGGCCAGGGCGAACTCAATGCAGCCAACGATCTCGGCTTCAATCTGGTCCGGCGTGCAGAAGATGTGGGCGTCATCCTGGGTGAAGCCGCGGACGCGCAGCAAGCCGTGCATGACCCCGGAGCGCTCGTAGCGATACACCGTCCCCAGTTCACCGTAACGCTGCGGCAGGTCGCGATAAGAGCGCAGCGTGTTCTGGTAGATAAGAATATGGCCAGGGCAGTTCATCGGCTTGATGCGGTAGTCGGCATCGTCCAATTTCATGGGCGTGAACATGTTTTGGGCGTAGTAACCCTCGTGTCCGCTGGTCTGCCACAGGTTGACCCGGAAGACATGCGGCGTATAGACCAGATGGTAGCCTCGTGCCAGGTACTCATCCCGCATCCAGTCTTCCATCTCCTTGCGAATAAGGCCGCCCTTGGGATGCCAGAAAATCAGCCCTGGCCCGGCAAGCTCCTGGATGCTGAACAGGTCCAGTTGCTGGCCCAGCAGGCGATGGTCGCGCTTTTTGGCTTCTTCAATCGTCACCAGATGCTGCTCCAGGTCTTTCTTATTGAAGAAGGAAGTGCCATAGATGCGCTGGAGCTGCTGGTTCTTCTCGTCGCCCAGCCAGTAGGCGCCGGCGATGCTGGTCAGCTTGAAGGCCTTGATGCGTCCGGTGGAAGGCACATGCGGGCCGCGGCAGAAGTCCACAAATTTGCCGTTGCGATAAGTGGAGATAGGCTCGCCCGGCTTGGTGAACTGCTCAATGAAGTGGACCTTCATGAAGTCGCCTTCCGCGCGGAAGCGGTTCAGGCCTTCTTCGCGGGGAAGATACTCGCGCTCAAATTTTTCGTCGCGCTGGACGACATCTGCCATGCGCTTTTCGATTCGCTCGAGGTCTTCGGGCGTAAACGGCGTGGGGCGGTAAAAGTCGTAGAAGAATCCACTCTCGGTGGGCGGGCCGTGGCCGAGCTTGGTTTCAGGAAAAAGCTCGAGTACGGCGGTGGCCAGCACGTGCGCGGACGAATGCCGGAAGACTTCCAGGGCTTCAGGATCGCGATCAGTCAGAAGACGGAGATCAACGTCTTCTTCCAGGGGCTTGGTGAGGTCGGCGAACTGCCAGCCGGCGTTTGATTGCAAACCCAGGGAAGGCTGGGCGTGCATGGAAGCGGGGCCTTTTTCGGCTTCCTCCGCTGCCGCTCCAGCCTCTGCTGAGTGCTGAGGGCTGAGTGCCGATGGCTTTATTTTCGACGGCTTTACTTTGGAAACAAGCGCGGCGTCCGCGAGCCGCGTGCCGATTGATTTGGCGATGTCCAGCGGCGTGGCGCCTTTGGGGACTTCTTTTTTGCTGCCGTCCGGCAGCGTGACAATGATGGTTTGTGTCATAGGTGATGAGTGACCAGACGCGCGTCCGGCGCGTGGATCAAAGGTTCAGTTTAACATTTTGACCAGCGATCGCTGCGAGTTGTACCGTCCCTAAAGGGGCTCAAGTCCTCCGGGCACTTACGTGCCCGGCTACAGGCTATCCCGTCCCTGCGGGACTGGCTTTGCCTCAGGATGTACGAAGCCAATCTCGCACACGCAGTGCGGAGAGGGTAGCGGTGCTACGTCTCTACGCTTAGGTTCCCGAGCCGTCTGCGTTCGAAGCAACGCGAGAGCGCGATTTGTGCCAGCGGGGCATGGAATAGCTGCGGAAAGCAGGGATCGTTCGACTGCGCGACGCCACGCTGCACAACGTCGCTCCGCTCACGCTGACAATTTCCGGAGATAAGGTCGGCAGTCCACGAATTCACTGATTCCCTCCCTTCAGGGCCTAATCTGCGGTTAGAATCGTGTTTTCCCTAAGTCAGTCATGAAGGAGCCGTCACCCGCCGTGAGAAGAAACTGGATTCTGGTAGTGCTGGGTCTTGCGCTGTTTAGCGCCGCGTTCTATCTGCCGGCGGTGAAAGAGGTTTCGGCCTCGGCCACCGACAAGGGAATTGTCGGCTACAAATGCGCTCTTCTCGCGCTGGAACTGCCCTGGGGCAAGGACGGGTTCAAGATCCTGCATGACACGCCAGGGATGTACTTTTCCATTCTGATCAGCGGGTGGATCAATCCGGCGTTCCTGATTGTGCTTGTGCTGGTGCTGATCAAACCTGGGTCGCGGACCTTTTGGGCGCTGCGAGTGGTGGTGCTCCTGATGTTTATTGCCTGCTGGGTGGTTTTCAGCCAAGTGCATTTGCGTCCGCAGATGGGCTATTACTTGTGGATGGCGGGCATCCTGCTGGCCCTGTTTTCTCCTACTGGCGGTAGTAAACCGGCTGCAAAGTTAAGAGAGAGCTAAGAACTGATTGACAATTCAGCCGATATTCCATAGTTTTGCAAGACGCAAGAAATAACGCCAACATTGTTCAGGCTTGGAAGGGTTTAAATGGCTGTGGAACAGAACGTAGTGCTACCAACCCGGGCGGAGATGCGCATTCTTCAGGTCCTTTGGGACCTGGAACAAGCCACCGTGGAAGAAGTCATCAACCATCCCAGTGTGGCGCCGCGTCCGAATTACAAGACAACGCAGACCATTTTGCGCATCATGGAAGAAAAAAGCCTGGTGCGGCATGTGAGCCGCGGGCGGGTTTTTGTCTTTGAGCCGTGCGTCACCCGGGACCAGGTGGGCAGGCTTTCCGTGCAGGTGTTGCTGGAACAGAACTTTGGCGGATCGCCGGCGCAGTTGCTGGTGAACCTGCTGGAAGCCGGCCCGGTGAAGGAACCCGAGCTGGAGGAACTGGAAGCCCTCATACGGAATTATCGCAAGCAAAAGGGAGACGGTTCCAAATAGCCTGGACGACGGAATCCGGGGGGCGCCGTTGAAGTATATGGCTGCAAACCATTATCTGCAGTTCACGGGAACCATACTTAGCTACATCCTCAAGGTGGCGGCGGGATACCTGGTCTGCCTGTGCCTTTCCCGTATCTTGCGCCGGCCCGATCTGCGCTTCCGGGTTTGGCTGGGGTTCTTGCTGGCGTCAGGATTGTACTGGCTGGCGCTGCTGGGCTCTGCCATGGGGCGCTTGTTGCCGCGTTCCGTTGCCGATGCCGGCCCCGCGTCTTTGCTCAGCACATCCGCGCTCATAACATCGGGGCTGGGCAGGTCTGTGCTCAACGCCGTGGCGGCATCTGGCCATTGGCTGGTGCCCGTCCGCTGGAGCCAAGACGTGACGATCGCCGGGCGGACCTTGCTGGGCGCTTACCTCTGCGTTGTGTTTCTGCTGGCTTGCCGCAAGACCTGGGTGCATGTTCGCCTGCGCCGGCTACTCAAGTTGGGCATGCCGCCAGCGGCTGACGTTGCCGCACTTTTTGAGACTATGCGGCGCGAGTATGGCGTTGCACGCTGCGAACTGGCCATCTTGCCGGGCCTGAGTTCACCGGCGACGGCCTACTGGTGGCGACCGCGAATTGTTCTTCCTGAAGTTCTTCCGGAAACCGTTGTTCCTGAGAGTGACTTTTCCGCGGAAACGACCGGCCTGGACGCGAACCCGCAGTTGGCCAGCATTTTCTGCCACGAACTGGCCCACATCCGCCGCCGCGATTACTTCTGGGCCAACGTCGCCGACGTGATTTGCGGTGTTCTGTTCTTTCATCCTGCGGTGTGGCAGGCGAGAAAACAAATGCGGCTGGAACGCGAACTGGCGAGTGACTTGGCGGTGGTCAACGCCCGGCCTGAGGCCCGCGCCGACTACGCCGACAATCTGGCCCGCTTCGTGCGCATGCGCATTATTCAGGGCGGCATTTCCTGTGGCGTGGATTTCGCCGCATCCGCTTCAATCCTGGGCGCACGCATCAGGAACATTCTGGCCGAGCCAGTTCGCGTGCCTTGGTGGAAGAAGCTCACCGCCGCCGCAGCGAGCGTGGCGCTGCTGCTGGCCTTCCTGATCTTGAGTCCTGGACTCTCTGTGGCGCTTGATTTTTCAAATGACGGATTCTCAAGTGACGCCTTCTCCAGCGAGGTGACAGGGAAGCCTCTGGCGGCCGCGCAGCGGGCGGTGAAATCGTCATCATCATCATCATCCGTGTCGCGG
>JBGPLR010000162.1:0-7047 GCA_041486545.1 Terriglobia bacterium | reverse complement strand
TTTTCGGTGCTTGCACCACGGGCTGCTAAGGCGTCATGCCGGGATTGCGCGCGGCAGATGCACGAATTGCCGCCGTTCCAGGTCGCGCCAGAGTGGTTCCTGATCTTTCACTGTCGAGGAACCGCCGTGTTCCCCGCCTGCTCCCCTCCGGCTTCTGCGGCACCGAAAACTGCAGCAACGGAATCCTCGTACAACAAACGAAATCGTGGACTAGATTTCACTAGCGAAGCCAACGGCGCGTTGATATCAGCGATCACGATGCCCGAGCGCATGAGTTCAGGATCTGAGCTCCAGTCCTTTCTACCTCGCCATGTAGCCACTGAGCGGTCGAAGTGTTCGTCTCCTTGCAGATTGGCTCGGCCATCAATGGAGACGGCCAGATTGGGCAAACGCCAACTCAGGTACCCACCCCAATCGAAGCCGTTGTATAAGGGACCCTTCAGTCCATGCGTCTCCACGAACAAAGCGGCTCCCGACGGAAATGCCCGCGCTACGGCGGCATCGAGGCTGGCCTCCGTAACGCCGCGTGCTCGCACAATGCCGATACCGAGCAGGACGACACCCAAGACAATCATCGCGCGGTGACGGAGCTGCGGCGCGTATCCGGAACTCGAACAAGTCGAGTGTAGCGCCAACGCCAGGCTGATGTGATAGCGAGGAACCAGATGTCTCGTATCGTCCTGAACCCCAACCAGATTGCGACCGGCATCAGAAGAACAATGACGGTCACCAGCGACTTTCGTTGCTTACCCAACACAAATACGGCAGAGAACGCAAGCAGAACCATGCTGTACTCTGCGATCGTTCGAAAACGGGGCGGCTGCATCTCTTCGATGTATCGCAGTGGCGCTTTTTGGTTTGCGTATTCCAAGACAACTGAATACACTTTCGCGCCGTACGGGTTTGCCAGCGTTGCTGTGGCCCAGCAGCCCAATGCAGTCACTGCCATGCCTAGCGAAAGCCGCGTCTGTGGCGCGATTCCACGCGACTCTGACACCCAGGCAAAGAAACTTTCCAGCACAAACAATCCTGCCAGGAACAGTCCGTACACGAACTGGATGTGCACATTAGCCCAGAGCACGAACAGTGGAATGAGGCTCACGATCCATATCCACTTGCCGGTCTCTCGTGCTCTCAGTAGAAAATCCATTTCGATGATGAAAAATAAAATTGTGATCAACCACGGACGCGGCGTGTACAGAGGCGATATGGCTGCCAATGCCAACAAAGTGATCAGCACCGAGCGACCGAAGTTTCGTTCATAGCGCGAAATGAGCAGTTGGAGCACGATCGCAATCGCCGTCATGAGGACTACAGTGGCGCCAAAGATGCCGCGTAAGCCCCAAGCTCGATACAACAGTGCGCTGCCAGCATCGAACAGCCACGAATAGTCGACCCACGGTTTACCCATGGTGTAACTGGACAAGAAATCCACCCGGGGAACACTGTGGTTGTGCAGGATCGATTCGCCTGCTCGCAGGTGCCACCAGATATCACCATCCTGGATGAGGGAGGGTTGGGCGCCCATCAACAGCGGAGCAGCGTAGAGGAGGACGAGAAGGATCGACCTGCGGAACCGACTCTGGGATAAGTCTGGATTCATCTAAAACGGGGCAGCGGTCGCAAGGGGAACTCCGAGCAAAATGCGCACGCCGACCGCCTGCCCATTGAACTCCGCCGGTTTGAAGACCCATTCCGCCATCGCATCCATGAGTGGCTGGTTCAGTAATGGGTTTGGACTCTGCAGGATTCTTACACTTTCGAGTTTGCCACTCGCGTTTATGACAGCATAGATGACCATCACGCGACCGGCATTCCGAATCACGACATCCGTCGGGAAGCGCGGGCTTTGCCGCGACAGAGGATACGGGGGCGTCAAGATGCCGTGCGGCTGGGACGGACTCGCTGGAACCTGGGAAGCATACTGGAGTGCCCATTGTGGGCCTCCGGTCTGAGGGTCTGGAGCGAGGTACACGGTGAAAACGGCCTCATTACGGAAAACTCCAAAGTCGCGCAGGCCACCGCCACTGGCACCGCTAGCTATAACTGTCATCCCGTAGCCATAATGCCGCGCCGGATTGGATGGAACCGATGGCGCCGCTGTCCCTCCGCCGAGGACGCCCGTCGCAGTGCCTCCCCCCCGGATGCCAACATCGCGAAACGGCCCACTGCCAGGCCCTACCCCCGGGCCGCTACCCGGGCCTGTCCCGCTACCTTGACCTGTACCAGAGCCATTACCGTTCCCTGCCCCACCTTTTCCCGGACCGCTGCCAGTCCCGGTACCGGGTCCGGGTCCAGTTCCAGTGCCATTGCCGGTCCCGGTACCTGTACCAGCACCGGGGCCATTTCCAGAACCGCTGCCGGTTCCAGTGCCACCGTGACCGCCACCCGCCCCGCCGAAGGTCCCGCCCCCTAAGCCGCCGTTTGCTCCGTCCCCATGCCCAATTCCAGCCGTGTCGCCTGCTGCACCTGATGACAGACCACTCGCATCTGGCACGACAGTAAAGGATCCGCTTGCCTCGGCCGGAGGGATGTTGAGTGGCCGACCATTGATCGGCAAGTTGATCGCGTTGATCACCAGCAGATTGCGCTCATCCGTCCCACTCGATTCCGTATTATGCGTCTGCGCGGGTGCCGGCACGGCCTTGGCCGCCAAAGTGGGCGCAGTTGGAGTCGGGCGAGTGACGACGTCGTTTATGCCCGCGGGTGGAAGAGCCAGCTTCGGCGGGTCGATCTGGGGTGGCGGCGGGGCCTGGGGCGCAATGGCGATAGCTTGCGGATTGGCTGCCTGTTGCAACCTCTTCGATTGCAGTGCCATGGTTGGTGGCGGCGGCGGTATGGGCGGCTTTTCAAGAACGGGCATGGCCGGCCGAGCGGCCATCAACATCAGATTGGGCGCGGGAATCGGAAATGGCAGCTTCGGAGGATTCACGAAATCCGGCTGCTGAATGGTTTGCACGAGATTATCGGGCTTGCGTGGATTCGAAACGATCGGCTGCGGGCCCTGGTACACCATTCCTGCCGGCCGACCACCTCCGGATTTTCCGGAAGTCAATCGCTTCGGAGCACCGCCGGAACCGGCGTGGCCGCCGTTGCTGCCCTCGCTGCCACCGCCGAGATTGGGGAGGACTAGGACTTCGTGGTTCTGTCCCATAAGCAGGATGGGAGTCTGCAAGTAAACGGGGAACAAAAGACGTTCAAGCGGGGCGAAAAAGGCCAGCGCAAAGAAGATGATCACGTGGACGAAGAACGAGTAGACGAGGCCCCGCGGCGGGATCCAGATGCGACTCACTCCGTAGTTGAACAACACAGAGTTATCGCGGAACTTCATTGCAGCAGCGGCTGAACCGGACACCAGGAACCCCAATCACGGAATGATCGCCTCTTCTGTTTGTGCAGAATACCATTTCCGCGCATACAACCCAATCGTAATAATCGACCTTTTGCAGGTTGCAAGTCGGGTTCGGTATGCCCTGACAATGTTGCCAATATATGCGGGACCCACGGGTCGACAGACGTATTATGGTGACCAGCAGTTACTTTTGTAACCCCCTCGGGTTACGATCCTGCATGACGGAATTGACTCCAGTGGAGGACTGAAGCTAGAATTCTGCTACTCTCCAAGATCGACCCGGATCGTGTCCATAACGTGATGCTGTGTATGCGCCATAGACGTTTCCACTCGCTCAGGTCGCAAAGCGGGCAATCGCTCATCGAGTTCGCTTTGCTGTTTCCTGTGCTGTTTCTGCTAGTCGCAAACGTGGTCAATTTCGGTGCGTTTTGTTTCGCGTGGATCACTGTGACCGATGCCGCCCGCTCCGGCGCCGAGTACATGATGCTGGCCGGCGCGAGCGTGAATGGACCCAGCGCGCCGACTGGCGCTCAGGTTAGGACGCTGGTGACCAATGACGTGGTCGCCTTACCGAATCGCTCAAGTCTGCAAGTGTCAGTCTGTACGAATAACAACACAGTCGTGACCTGCTCGGGTACGCCCACGTTCACACCGCCCGTGGATCCGGAGAACACCACAGCGCCCGGTAAATATGTTCTGGCGAGCGTCCGTGTTACATACACATACCGGCCGTTGATCCCGCTATGGGATTTCCCCCTGCTGGGTGTTCACGCCACATTGCCACCTACGACCATTCACCGCGAAGCGCAGGTAAGGATGCTGCAATGAAGCCAGGCACCCAATCGCGCAGGCTGCGGGAGCGTGGCGCCACGCTGGTGGAATTTGCGTTTGTGGCCGTGCTCCTGGTCATGGTGATATTCGCCGTGATCGAGATCGAGCGCATGGTTCTGGTGTACACCACCATTTCCCAGGCAACTGACGCCGGCGTCCGCTATGCGATCGTGCATGGCTCGAAAAGAACCGCGACAGGAGTCGACGGCCCGAGCGGGCCCGGCACCAACCCTACCGAGGTCGTCAATGTGATCAAGTATTATGCCGGTATGGGTTTACTCGACGTCAGCAAACTTGACATTAGCGTTACCTATCCCTCCAGCAGCAACGACCCGGGACAAGTGGTCAAGGTGAGCGTGGGTTATCCCTACGATCCATTGACCGTGTACTTTCCACTATCGGTGAATTTGGCTAGTCAGACGCAGGGCGTTATTACATTTTGACCCTGCTCGCACAGCAGAGCGGAGATTGCGACGATGCGGAAGCGAGGTGAAAAAGGTCAGGTGGTGTTGGTGGTGGTCATCGCCATCGCCCTGGTGTTGATTGGGGGGATTGGGCTGGCGATCGACAGCTCACAGCTTTATGGCCAGCGCCAGATGGCGCAGGTCGCCGCCGACGCCGCGGCGTTGGGCGCAATCATGAGCATATTTGACAAGACCAACACCGGCGGGAACGCCTTTGGCTCAGCGGCCTTCACCTGCACCACGTCGACGGACGCGCGGACACCGTGCCTATATGCTCGACAGAACGGCTTCGGCAAAACCAGCGACGATGCGGTAAAGGTGGACTTCCCGGCCTCCGTAACCGGCGTCGCTCTTTCAGGCGATTACCCGGTTAATGTGGTACACGTCCTCATCACCCGTACGGTGTCCAATTGGTTTATCAAACTGGTCGGGGGACCAGCAACTACTGCTGTCAAGGCAGCCGCCACAGCGGCCATCGTGGACGTGGTCTCCCCTGTTCCCATCCTAGTCACCCATCCAACCCTGGACAATTCATTTTCGATCGGCGGAAACACTAGCATCAAGATCTGCGGTGGCCCCTCCCGAAGTATTCAGGTGAACTCGAGTGGAACCGTGCCCAGCGCGGGCGCGGCGGTTTCCGGCGGCGGATCCACTGTAGTCGACCTGTCACACGCTGGACCAAACGATCCGGGCGACTGCAGTGGGTCGGGCTCCGAGGGAGCCGATTTCGGAGCCTTCGGCGGCCCAGCCACATATCCCGGGACCATTCAACTCGGCACGAATGGCAAGTACATTCAGCCTTCTTCGCCCATTCAGGACCCGCTCGCTTCCCTCACTGCACCCGCCCCACCGAGCAATCATGCTCCCAACACTACGGTCCTCAATGGCGTCGACGGATGCCCCGCTGCCAGCTGCACACTATATCATCCGGGCAATTACCCTTCCGGTATTAACGTGAAAAACGAAACCGCAATATTCCTTCCCGGGCTCTACTACATGAGCCGCGGAGGGTTTGCAAATGCGGCTAACGGTGATATGCACATGGCAACAGGGTTAGCGGTGCTGAACGACCCGGTTACCGGGTGGAGCGCCGGGCATATGATGGTCTACAACACCGGCAACAGCACCGGAGATATCTTTGACGTAGGCGCAAATAGCGGCGCGAACCTCGCTGGCAGTCCTCTAGGTTCGTGTCCTGCATGTAACCCCGGCTATTGGGACTATAAAGGCGTACTGTTCTTCCAGGACCGCAGCAGCACGATCAGTCACACCGGTTCGAAGAGCCACCAACTCGGCGGCGGCGGCAACATTACTCTGCAGGGAACCCTCTACATGGTGAATTCCAGCCCTACTGCGAGCACCTACCAAAATCTGCGGATGCGTGGACACGCTGGCAACACTACCCTGATAATCGGCGAGATCATTGTCAATACTCTGGATGACTCAGGGAGTCCCAACATCACGATGCAACTTGACCCCACTGCCAGGCTGCACATCGCTCAAGTGGCGCTGGTCAAGTAGTCCGCTGGCCTTAGTACCTCTTGTGGTTGTGTGGTCTGCGCGGCAGCCGTCGTTCACCCGTGAATGACTAGTTCCCATGGGCTGCGGGGGGAATTGGCCTATTCCAATTATGATATTCTTGCCGTCAAGGTACTCCCCTGAATGACAACTGTCGCAACCCCTCTGGACGCGCCTGCCGCGCCCAAACAGGCGTCCCGGCCCTTCTTCTCGTTCCATCTGGCGCTGGCTGCCGTGTTAGCCATGTGGGTGTTCTTTTTCTGTGCCAAGTCGGTGGCCGATCCTGACGTGTGGTGGCACATCAAGAATGCCCAGTATCTCCTCACGCAGCACAAGTTCTTGCGCGTGGATATGTATTCTTACACGGTTTTTGGCACGCCATGGATAGACCACGAATGGCTTTCGGAGATCCCATTTTACCTGGTGTGGAAAGCGGGCGGTCTCTATGGACTGTATCTCTTCTACTGGGTACTGGTAGAGGGCGTCATTGCCCTGCTGTTCTACCTGGCATACAAGGCCAGCGGCAACGTGAAGAGCGCCTTCGTGGCATCCGCTTTAGGCGCCGTGCTGGCAGTCGTGAACTTTGGGCCGCGCAATATCCTGTTCGGGTGGGCGTACCTGATGGTCCTGCTGCTGATCATGCTGAAGTACCGGCGTGAGGGAACCGCTCCTCTGTGGGTAATCCCGCTGCTGTTTTGCGTCTGGGTCAACTCGCACGGTTCGTGGCTCATTGGCCTGATCGTCTTCGGCATCATCTTCGGATCGGGAATAGTCAGCGGAACCTGGGGGAAGATCGAGGCGATCCGCTGGTCTCCTAGGCAAATCAAGGAATTGATTGCCACGGCGGCCGCATCTATCGCGGCGCTGTTCGTCAATCCGTAC
>JBGPLR010000161.1:0-7060 GCA_041486545.1 Terriglobia bacterium | reverse complement strand
CGGCTCCAAGGGAACGCACCTGGATATTGTGCGCGCGCCGGACCAGCTGGCCACCGGCGGGCCGCGCTTTGTTCCCTGCACGCCGCTCACGCCGGCGGGCCCATCTTGCGTGTCACCGTTTCTGTTTGAATCGTCGCAAGGGTCGTCGATTCTGCATTCAGGCAGCCTGCGTGTGCGCAAACGCATGCGCCACGGCTTCTCGCTGGGCGGAAACTACACCTACTCCAAGTCCATTGACAACGCCTCTTCCATCGGCGGAGGCGCGGCGGTGGTAGCGCAGAATGATCTGGACATCGCCGCAGAACGCGGCCTATCCAGCTTTGATCAGCGGCACCGTTTTACCGCCGACTACATCTACCAACTGCCTTTCGGCAAAGAACAGAAATGGCTGCACAAGGACGGCTGGGCGCAAAAAGCGTTCAGCGGGATTGCCGTCAGCGGCAACGTGATGCTGGCGTCGGGACTTCCTTTTTCGCCGCGCGTCTTTGGCAGCGCGTCTGACCTGGGGCGCGGCACCACCGGCGCCACCCGCCCTGATTTGGTCCCGGGCCAGTCGATCCAACTCAGCAATCCAACCATCGGGCAATGGTTCAACACCGCGGCGTTCACTTCGCCCACCGGCGCTTTCGGCGATGCCGGACGCAACATCATTATTGGGCCGGGAACGGTAAGCGCAGACATGTCGCTCTCTAAAAATATTCAGGTGAAAGAAATGCAGGCCCTGGAGTTGCGGCTGACGGCGACCAACGTTTTCAACATCGTTCGCTTCACCTCGATTGACTCCACCTTCGGCTCGCCAACATTTGGACAAGTGGTGGGCACGGGGTCCATGCGCAAAGCTCAGCTCTCGGCACGGTACAGGTTCTAGGTTTATGGAACTGAGGATGCAATTCGCGCGTTGGCGGCGGGCCGTGGCCTTAGGGCTTGTCGCCGCGATGATGTTCTCGTCGGTGAGCGCGCAGACTCCGTCTTCTCCGAGCCAACAGCCTCAACCGCAGGCCAGGAGCCAGCAGGGGCTGCTCAAATTCCGGGTTGAGAGCGACCTGGTGCTGGTGAACGTGACGGTCCGCGACAAGCAAGGCCTGCCGGTGATGGGACTCAAGAAAGAAGACTTCACGCTGCTGGAAGACGGCAAGCCGCAACAGGTTTCCAGCTTCGATTTTGAAAATCTTGATACCGCGCCGCTGACCGCGGGCGGACCGTCGCAGACATCCGTCAATGAGGCTGCGGCGCCGGCCAAACCCATCCTGAGCCGCAAAGACGCGGAAGAGGCGTTGAACAACAAGCGAGTGATCGTCCTCTTCTTTGATCTCAGCTCCTTGGGGCCGGACGAAACCCAGCGCTCGGTGGACGCCGCGCGAAAATACGTCCAGACCAAGATGACCGCCGCGGACATGATCGCCATTGTGTCGCTGGCGTCGTCGCTGCGACTGGACCAGGATTTCACCGCAGACCGCGCTCGCCTGCTGCGCGTGCTGAACAGGTTCACGCACTCGGAAGGCCAGGGTATGGACGCCGGACCCGCCGGCGATGCCGACGGCATTGAAGAAAGCGGCAATGCCTACACGCCCGACGAAACCGAGTACAACCAGTTCAACACTGACCGCAAGCTGCAAGCGCTGCAGTCCATCTGCCAGGTGCTGGCCAAGTTCAACCAGAAGAAGTCGGTGATCTACTTCTCCAGCGGCATGACGCAGACGGGGATTGAGAACGAATCCGCGCTGCGCGCTGCCATCAACGCGGCGGTGAAGGCGGACGTGGCCATCTACACGATGGATTCCCGCGGCCTGGAAGCCATGCCCCCAGGAGGCTCAGCGCAGACCGCCAGCCTGCGTGGCACGGCCATGTATTCCGGCGCGGCGGTGCAGAACCAACTGGACGCTAACTTCGCCAGCCAGGAAACCCTCACCACGCTGGCCGCGGACACCGGAGGCAAGGCCTTCCTGGACACCAACGACCTGGGGACGGTTTTCGATCGCGTGCAGCGCGACACGTCGGTCTACTACGTGCTCGGCTTCAAGAGCAGCAATCCGCTGAAAGACGGCAAATACCGCCGCATTCAGGTCAAGATCAACCGTCCGGGCTTGAACATTGAATTCCGCAAAGGCTATTACGCGCCCAAGGACTTCCAGCACTTCAACACCGAGGACAAAGAGCAGCAAATGGAAGAAGAGCTGTCCGCGGAACTCTCCAGCACGGACGTGGCGCTGTACATGGCCGCGTCGTACTTCCGCCTGGACGACCGGCGCTTTTACGTGCCGGTGGCGCTGGTGGTGCCGGGATCGCAGATTCCGTTTACCAAAGGCGGCGACAAGGACAAAGCCTCGCTGGACATCATCGGCGCGGTGGCGGACGAGCTGAAACGTCCCGTGGGCAGCGTGCGCGAAACCGTCAAACTCTCGCTCGACGCCTCGCAGGAGGTTCGGCGCAAGAACGTGCAGTACAGCACGGGATTTCTCTTGTTCCCGGGCAAATATCATTTCAAATTCGTGGTGCGGGAAAACCAGTCAGGCAGAATGGGATCGTTTGAGACCGACTATACCGTGCCGGACTTCAGGAAAGCGCCGCTCAAGATGAGTTCCGTGGTGCTGGCCAGCCAGATCCAACCGAATTCGAAGAAGACACGGAACCCGCTGGTGCGCGACGGCAACGAACTGGTGCCGAACATCGCCCACGTATTTACGGCAGACCAGCATCTCTACCTTTTCTATGAAGTGTACGAACCGGCCAAAGACAAATCGCCAGAGCCGGCGGACGCCAAGAACAAAGCCCCCGCGGTCAAGAACCCCATCCACTTGCTCACCAGCATTGAGTTTTTCAACGGCAGGATAAAGACCTATGAAACGCCGCTGATTGAAGCCCGCGAACTCACGGCCCCGGACCGCAAGGCCGCCGTGTTCCAATTCGACGTGCCCCTGGCGCAACTCAAGCCGGGTTTGTACACCTGCCAGGTAAATGTGATTGACGACGCCGGCGGCACGTTCTCCTTCCCTCGATTGCCCATTCTGGTGCGCGAAAAACCAGCGACGCCGGCAACGGCGGCCAACTCCTCTTCCGGCGCGGCGAGATAAAAGCAGATCTCCGCGAAGGACTGACCAATAAAGAAGCCTGCGCGAACCGGCGTTTCCCATCGCTCTCCCGTGTTAGTCTTTCAGGTCGCTCACTGACCTTTATGAACAACAGCCAAGTCTCACATATGGACCTTCAGGCCGCTGCCCGCCAGGTTATGCTGGAAAACGGATTTGAACCTGACTTCCCGCCGCCCGCGCTGCAGCAGCTGGCACAAATCAAATCAGCGCCTCCGCAGGTGGCAGCCGGCGCGGACGTGCGCGATCTGCGCAGTCTGTTGTGGTCGTCTATTGACAATGACACCTCGCGCGATCTGGACCAGATCGAAGTCGCGGAAAAACAGCCTGACGGCAAGGTGAAGGTCATGATCGGCATTGCAGACGTGGACGCCTTCGTCGCCCGCGGCACGCCGCTGGACCTGCACGCCGCCAAGGAAACCACCACGGTGTACACCGGCGTGCGCAATTTCGCCATGCTGCCGGAAGATCTTTCCACCGGAGCAACGTCGCTGCTGGAAGGCGGCGACAAGCTGGGCGTGGTCACCGAATTCCTGGCCGACTCTGACGGGCATCTCAGCGGCCACATCGTGTATCGCGCCCTGCTGCGCAACAAGGCCCAGCTTACGTACAACGCGGTGGGAGCATGGCTGGAAGAGCGCGGTCCGGCGCCGCCCAAGGTGGCGAGTTCGCCCGAACTGCAGGCCCAGCTCCGGCTGCAGGACGAAATCGCCCAGGCGCTCAAGAACGAACGGCACCGGCACGGAGCTCTGAACATTGACACCGCGGAGGTCCACCCCGTGTTGCTCAACCAGGAAGTGGTCTCTCTGGAGAAGCAGGAGAAGAACCGCGCGACGGAACTGATTGAGGATTTCATGATCGCCGCCAACGGCGCGGTGGCTCTGATGCTGGAAGAGAAGAAAGTCTCCTCCATCCGGCGGGTGGTCAAGGTGCCGGAGCGATGGGACCGCATCGTGGCGCTGGCCGCGCAGCAAGGCGGCAAGCTGCCGGCGCAACCGGACTCCAAATCGCTCAACGATTTTCTGCAGACGCGCAAAGCGGCCGACCCCGATCATTTTCCTGATCTCTCGCTCGCGGTCATCAAGCTCATGGGGCCGGGCGAATATGTTCTGGAACGGCCGGGCGAGCCTTCACCCGGCCATTTTGGACTGGCCGTGGAAAACTACACGCACTCCACGGCGCCGAATCGCCGCTTTGCTGACGTGATAACGCAGCGGCTGATCAAGTCCGTGCTGGACGGCAAACCTGGACCGTACTCCGATGACGAGCTCTCCGCCAACGCGCGTAACTGCACGGAGAAAGAAGACGCCGCGCGTAAAGTGGAGCGCACCATGACCAAGCGGATCGCTGCCTTGAGTATGAGCCGGCGGATCGGCGAAGTGTTTGACGCCATTGTGACCGGCACGGGCGACCACGGAACTTTTGTCCGGGTGCTCCAGCCTCACGTGGAAGGACTGCTGGTCCGCGGCCAGGGCGTGGATGTGGGTGACCGGCTGCGCGTGAAATTGATCAGCTCCGACCCGCAGCGCGGGTACATTGATTTTGCGCGGGCGTGAACTATCCAGCCACCAAAGCAAAAGCCCCCGGATACAGCTCACATGGAGCGAGCGGAGGCGGCGGCCCCCAGCGTGACGAAATCTGAGTCGTAAGGCATCATGGATTCAAGCCAGCCGACGAGCTTGGCCTTTTGTTCGGCGGTCATGGGGGCGAACTTTACGCCGGCCTTCCCCGGCAAGTTCCACTGGATGCTACCGGTGAGCTCGAGGGTTTGCTTGCTCTCAGGCAAAGGAAAATCAATCTTGAGTATGGCGCCCTGCTGCAAGATTTCCTTGGTCTGCAGGCACATACCGGTCTGGCTCACGTCCAGGATGACGGTGCCGGGTACGCGGCGCTCAGAATTCTCATGAATTACAACGCATGACGTGGGATGAATGTTGACAGGATGGCGAAATGACGCGCGCCGGTCACGAAGCATGGAGCCAAACGCCGCCCGCAGACTCTTCCCCAACAAATCACCCGAGAACGGTTTGGTCACAACAAAATGAACGCGCTTGCCGCGGATCCCGTCCATTTTGTCGGGCCGCACCAGGCCAAAGATCATCTTGGGCGCATAGATGGTTTCTGGAGAAGCGAGTTGCATGGCGCCGGGGACATCGCAGTCAAGCACCGCCAGATCAAAACGGGTGCGTTTCATGAGTTGATCCGCCAGAGAAGTGTTGGCGGACACTTTCACGGTCACACCGTGCTCTTCCAGGACTTTTCGGGCCACCGCCAGAGTCCCGCTATCGCCACAAAGCAATACAGCCGAAAGAAGTTCCATTACGCGACCTCACATAAGTAATCGGCATTAGCAGCTTGGCCTTGAGTAGTCTTGCGCTCCTCCGGCCCCATCGCTTTGGAAGTGCTGGGGTTACTGAAGTAATCAGCGCCCGCGCCCGGCGATGCGCGTCAAGACAAAGCTGGAAAGTGCTTTGTTGTTAGACAGATAGAGGTGCACTCAAATCGGGAATACCTTCCTCAGTATGGTCACAGGGTTGCACATACTATATTTCGCAAAGGGATTCCTACTCTCATAGACAGCGACCAAGGATTAACGGTCAAGGCCTTAGCTCTAAGTAAGTATTGGGGTTTAGGCCGCAGACTCGGGATTCGCAAGCCCCCGGCAAAGCCGCTGTGTCGAGTAGTTTTTGCAAGCTGCTGAATGTAAATAATTCACCCCGAGCTGGAGAAGACATCATGGATGACTATCAAAAATGGCTGGAAGCCGCGGCACAGATCGCCCAGGACATAGATTACCTGGGAGATTCCCTGCAGAAGCAGGACTTGGAGCAGCTGCGGATCGCTCTGGCTCTTTACAAAAGCAACGCCGTAACCGGGGTGCGTTGGCCGAATCCAGATGATCTTTACTGCATAAAAGCGAAGTTTCAGGGATCAGAAGTACAAGTTTCCACTGACATGCGCTATGACTTCAAACTTGCTTGCTAAGTGGACGCGCTGAAAGGGCCAAGGACGATGATGATGACGAAGAAGCTAAGAGTACTGATTGCCGAGGACGAATCTGTATCAGGCAGCCTGCTGAAATCGTCCCTCGCCTATTGGGGCTGCGACGTGGTGTCCGCCAGCGACGGCCAGCAAGCCTGCTTAGCGCTTCAGACCGGGCCCTTTGACCTATGCATTCTGGAATGGGAAATGCCCACGATGAGCGGGCTGGAAGTCTGCCAGTGGATCCGGTTTGCCGATTTGAACACGCAGCCGTACGTAATTTTGCTCACCGCCAAAGGAGAGCCGGAGCGCATCCGGTCGGCGTATCGGGCCGGCGCCAATGACTTCCTGACCAAGCCCTTCCGCATGGAAGACCTGCGCACACGGATTGCCATCCTGGCACAGAAAATCTCGCGCGTTCAATCCATGCATCGCGAACTGAGCCAGATGGACCCCCTGGAATGCTACCGCCTGGACCTGGCATTGCACACCAAGCCGAGTCCGCGTCTGTAAGAGAGACACGTCTCTTCCCGAAATCATTGCTGACGAAAAGGACACCGCTGCGGAGATCAGACCGCATAGGGACCCGCTCCTATGCAATCTGGGCTTCTAGGGTGCCGGAGATGCGCGCCGGGCAAACCCCGCCCAACCTCGACGCGCTCCCGCCTAGAATTCTGCGTGCTTTCCCGCCGCGGGAACCGAATACACGGGCCTGCGGTCGCGAGCCAGCGCGCTAGGACGAAATCCGTTAAAACCGGCTTCAAGCAGGATCTTGCGCAAGCGCACCAGGCAGCGGCCGCGGACAAATCCGATGGAGCCGGTAGCCAGGCCCAGGCGACGGGCAACCTCTGCGTAGGGCAAAGGCGGCTGCTCAAAGAACAGCATCTTGACCAGGTCGGCGCAGCGCGGCGGCAGCTGGTCCACTACGTCGCGGACAATCTGCTCCTGCTGGAGCTGCATCATGTTTTCCGGGGCCGTGGCGATTTCTTCCG
>JBGPLR010000160.1:0-7109 GCA_041486545.1 Terriglobia bacterium | reverse complement strand
CGTTGCTTTCCGCGATTGGCATTGCCGGTATGGACCGACTGGTACAGCACAACGTGCTGGCCATGTCAGGCCGGGCTGTGGAAGCTGCGGGAGATGTCAACACGCTTCTGCTGGACAAGACCGGCACCATCACGCTGGGCAATCGGCAGGCCGCCGACTTTGTGGCCGCGCCCGGGGTGAGCAATGACCAGCTTGCCGATGCGGCGCAGCTATCGTCGCTGCCGGATGAAACGCCCGAGGGGCGCTCGATCGTGGTGCTGGCCAAAGAGAAATTTGGGCTGCGCGGTCGTGATCTGGCCGCCCACCAGGCGGTGTTCATCCCGTTCAGCGCGCAGACGCGCATGTCCGGCGTGAACTTTGACGGGCGGGTCATCCGCAAGGGCGCGGCCGATGCCATTGAGAAGTACCTGCAGGAAAACGGCGGCTATCTGCCAAAAGAAGTCCGGGCGACTGTCGAGAGCATTGCGCGGTCCGGAGGTACGCCCCTGGTGGTAGGGGAAAACAGCCGGGCGTTAGGCGTGATCCATCTGAAGGACATTGTGAAGGGTGGGATTCGCGACCGTTTTGCCCAGCTCCGCGCCATGGGAATTCGGACGGTGATGATTACCGGTGACAATCCGCTCACCGCGGCGGCTATTGCGCGCGAAGCCGGCGTGGATGACTTCCTGGCCCAGGCGACGCCGAAGGACAAAATGGACCTGATCCGGCGCGAGCAGGCTGAAGGCAAGCTGGTGGCGATGACCGGCGATGGCACCAATGACGCGCCGGCGCTGGCCCAGGCCGACGTGGGCGTGGCCATGAACAGCGGCACCCAGGCGGCAAAGGAGGCCGGCAACATGGTGGACCTGGATTCCAATCCGACCAAACTGCTGGAAATAGTGGAGATTGGGAAACAACTGCTGATGACGCGGGGTTCACTGACCACCTTTTCCATCGCCAATGACGTGGCCAAGTATTTCGCGATTATCCCCGCCATGTTTGCCGGGACTTTTCCGGTGCTGAACTCGCTCAACATCATGCACCTGGCAACAGCCCAGTCGGCCGTGCTTTCGGCGGTGATTTTCAACGCACTGATCATCATCGCGCTGATACCACTGGCGCTGCGCGGCGTGCGGTACAAAGCCATGAGCGCCCAGTCGCTGCTGCGCCGCAATCTGCTGATCTACGGCGCCGGCGGGGTGATCGTGCCGTTTATCGGAATCAAGATGATTGACCTTGCGATTCGGGCTTTGAGATTGGCCTGAGCCTGGCGGGAGATGAGAAATGAAAAAGAACCTGATTACTTCGATTCTTTACACGGTAGTCGCCACGGTTCTGCTCGGCGTGATCTATCCTCTGGTGGTCACCGGATTGGCGCAACTACTCGCGAAAGACCAAGCCAATGGGCAGCTCATCAAGAAGGATGGTGTTACAGTTGGATCACGCATTCTGGCGCAGCCCTTCTCGTCCGCCAGATATTTTCATGCTCGCCCATCGGCGGCGGGAACGAACGGGTACGACGCGACGAACTCTGGTGGAACGAACTGGGGCCCCACTAACCTGAAGCTGATTGACCGGGTAAAGAACGATACTGCGAACTTGCAGTCAGAGAATCCGGGGAGGGCAGTGCCCGTAGACCTGGTGACCGCATCCGGCTCAGGGCTGGATCCGCACATTACGCCTGCGGCCGCGGAATTCCAGGTGGCGCGCGTGGCTAGAGCGCGCGGCGTCGCAGAAGACAACATTCGCAAATTGGTGACCGCGCACACTGAATTGCGACAATTTGGATTCCTGGGTGAGCCGCGGGTGAATGTGCTGGAGCTTAATCTCGCCCTCGACGAGACGTACCCGATTCCGCGGTCTTAGGAGGACTGGTACTTAGTCAAAAAGCAAACGTTTGGCGCAGGTTGGTTTCAGGTTAGTGTGCCGGGGGGGTGGCTAACCTGTGTCGTCAACCGCAACCATTAGCTTGCCCATATACCAGAACCATCTGATTTTGAAACGCGAAACTAGCGTTGTTTGAATGTCTCAAAATCAATCACTTAACCGGGTGCTTCCGTACAGGTTTTTGGAACTGCCCGTCGAAAACCGCGGTTTTCGGGCGACGCGGGACGCGTGCTGCTGACTCGACTTTCAAGCGGTATTTGAGTTGTCATGGGTCAGCGTCGCGCTCCGGAAAGCGCGCGCTACCACGTCATGCTCAGGGCGTAGATCTCCGTCTGGTGGACTTGACGGAGCATCGGGGACTATTAAGCACCCTCCACGGAGGACCACAAACACACTCTTTTGGGCGTTTCCTCGTAAGGTCTCGGAAGGTATCCTTTGTTTGCCAAAGTTGCTTCTGGTCGGGAAGTACCCTGCGGTTTGCCCACCACCAGAACAGGCGACGAAAGGGTTGCGCCGGGCCAGAAGTCGCGGGAATGCTCAGCGGCAAAGCAGAAGATGAGTCTGAACCGGTCAAATGCCGATTCCACGATCTACGACACACAGCAGTCACTAGGCTGCTAGAAGCGGGCGTCCCCTATCCGGTGGTAGGGAGCATGATGGGGTGGTCCGCTGCGACGGCGATCCGGATGGCGAAGCGCTACGGCCATATCGGGAACAGAGCCCTTCGCGACGCGGCTGAAGTGCTTGGAGGCTCGAATATTCCCGGCGAGTCCCTCAAAAATCCACCAAAGTCGGCGGAAGCAGAAAGTGGATTTGTTCAGTAACTCCCTGAAAACTTTGGCTCCTCAGGTAGGACTCGAACCTACAACCCTCCGGTTAACAGCCGGATTTCAAACCCTGGAGCACACGTACATTCAATGACTTAGCCGGAGTCTATTGACGATTTCGGAGCCCATTCGGCGATGAATGGGCTCCAAAACGGGCTCCAATTCTTCACCACAAACCCGGTTCACGTTGGTCGCGGAGAACCGTTCAGTTATCAACGCCGACACTTCTACCAGGCAGTGCGAGAGACTTTCGTTTTGTTTCGCTCAAAAAGGAATTCTGATTTTGAAGTAACGCTGCTCTGCGTCACAACACTACATCAGGTATCAGGAACCAGTTTGCGCCGGAAGCAAGGAAAGGACTATTTGCCATGGCAGTGCGACATATCTACCTGAAAATCGAATCCATACCCGACTACTCCCCTGTTTGTCCCGACCCCACCGCCGCTCCGCCAATCCGCTATGGCCGCGACTGCATGCGAAACATGGGACACGAAGACGGGACGATTCCGACATCGGAGATCAATGCGCGGACGGTCTCGGTACTGGTTTATCGCGAATATCTTGACCCGGCGTATCTAATACCCAAGCCTGACAAAATCGTCCTGGCTGATATCAACGAGCCTCCGTATCACCGTCGCGTACCCGGCACAGTGATCTACGCTTATCCCGGGGAGCGCCTCAAGATTCACGTAGTCAACGCGGACAGCGGCCCGCACAGCTTCCATCTCCATGGCTTGAAATACGGCATTGACTCCGATGGCTCGTGGCCTTTTGGCACGCAGGCCGCGGATGGCCGCAGGTCAGATGAAATCTGTCCTGGCCAGCACTGGACTTACACTTTCGACGTGGCCGACAAGATGATCGGCGCTTGGCCATTTCACGACCACTTTCAAAACATTGGCGCCAATGTGAATCGCGGATTGATCGGCGGCGTCGTGATACTGCCGAAAGACGACTGCGATCCACCTCCGCGGATGAAGCTTCCGCAGGAAGTCGAAGAGTTGTTGCGAGATCTGCTCAAACATCTCCCACTGGAGCCGGCAGACCTCGCCGCCGGGACATCCCCCGAGGCTCCCGGTATGACCATGGACATGCCGATGCCCGGAGGCGGCGGTCATGAAGGTGGAGGACACAGTCCTTTGCCCGTGCGCCCGGTCCAGTTCGAAGGCAGGCAAATTGATTGGGAGGAGTACCTGCATCTTCCTGGTGTGTACCCGTGTCCTGACCCGGACAAGCCCCTGCACGTTCCTATGTTCTTGCATTACATGCAAGGCGCGAGTGGTACGCCGGCTTTTGACAGCGGCCCCATCCCACTCAATGGCTCGTTCGAAGCGACATTCGGACCGGAAGGAACGTTCGATTATCACTGCAATATACATCCCTCCATGCGGGCGAAGGTCACTGTCACCATGGGCGGGCCCATGCTAGCAACGGTGAACATTGACGACACAAACCCTCTGGACATGAAGTTTGTCCCCAACAGTGTTAGCGTCGGCACCGGCGGCACAGTCCACTGGAACAATGGCAACAACAACATCCACACGGTGACGGAAGACGCGGCAGGGATGCCCTCATTTTGCCTGAATGGCCGGTCCTTCATCGGCAACACACCAACCATCCTGGCAGAGGCCGGACAGAAAATTCGATGGTATGTGTTCAATTTAGACTTGGGGATGATGTGGCATAACTTTCACCCTCACGGGCAACGCTGGCACTTTGCCGGTGAAGCCTATGATGGACGCAGTCTCGGTCCAGCAGAATCATTCGTAGTTGAGACCACCGCGCCGCCAGTGTTGCTGTTGCCGGCGGACATTGCAAAGGCTCAGCACGCAGAACACCGGCCCAAACACGCCAAGAAATATCACGTGAGCGGAGATTTTCTCTTCCACTGCCACGTGGAGATGCACATGATGGCCGGGCTCGTCGGCCTGGTACGATCGAGGCAAACGCTGTGGCTTACTCCGGAGCAGGCAAAGCGCCTCGCCCATGAAACGGGCCTTCCGGTGGACCACGGGGACAACAAGTGTCCGGCAGTCGACCCCAAACACTGCGAGTCACTCGATTGCGGCAAGTGGGAAGAGGTAGCGGGCAGCCCGTCGGTGTGCTTGATGCATGGCTGCCTGCTTCCCAATACTGAGAAAGTTCTGTATTGGGGCTACGGGGACACACGTGACGACATCAGCCGGATATGGGATTACTCAACTCCTGCGGGCTCTTTCTCCGCTCCGGCCAACCAGCCTTTCAATGTAACGTCTCCGCCGAGCAACCGCGGATTGGCCAATTTATGGTCGGCCGAGCACGCATTTCTGGACACTCCGCAGGGAACCCTGCTCATTCATGGCGGCTTCACTCCGCGCGAGGCCTATTTGTTCGATCCCGTCACTTTGCTGTGGTCGAGAGTTTCGCCCACTGCCGCACAGCGCTTCTACTCAACCACTCTGACACTGGCTAACGGTAAAGCGCTCACCATCCTGGGTGGCACACCGACATCGATCCCGGCAAAATCGATCGAGATCTACAATCCCGGCTCTGGCGCATGGGACCCGCCGATTGCATTGCCGGCCACTTTCGACTACCTGTACTATCCCTGGGCCTATCTGCTGGCCAATGGCGATTTGTTCATCGCCGGGCCGCGTGGAATCACTCGGCGCTTCAACCCTCTGGCGCCTATAGATGATCCCGCCAAGACATGGCCTACCATCGCAGGCAACCGCAGCACTGGCGGTGAAAAGGGCACGTCCGTACTATTGCCGTTGCTGCCTCCGGACTACAAGCCAAGGATTCTGATTGCGGGCGGAGATCCAGCGCCAGCACAGCAGACTTCAGAAATCATGGATCTCTCTGATGCCGTGCCTGCCTGGAAGCCATTGCCCAACCTGAACCAACCGCGACCCCACCAGGTGAACACGGTCTTGATGCCGGATTCGCGGGTGTTTCTCGCCGGCGGTATTCCCAACACCGGCGGGCCGGCGGAGATTCTGGACACCAAGAACCTTTCGGCGGGATGGGTGTCCTGCGCGGTCATGAAATACTCGCGCGGCTACCATTCCACTGCGATCCTGCTCGCCGACGGCAGCATCCTCATGGGCGGTGATCAGGACATTACCGGCGGATGGAAGTCGGGTGAGACCACACCCCACGAGCGCTACTTCCCCTGGTATTACTTCCGCGCCCGGCCGGTCATCACGGGCGCGCCTGCCAGCGCAGCCCACGGAGCCACCTTTACGGTGAACACTCCCAGCGCCACTTCAATTGCTGAAGTCGTGCTCGTCCGTCCCGGTGCCGTGACGCATGGCTTCAATCAGTCGCAACGTTTGGTCGGCTGCCAAATCACTGGGCGCAGTGCGACTTCACTCCAGGTTAAGGCGCCGCCTCATGGAAACATTGCGCCCCCGGGGTATTACCTGCTGTTCATTGTGGACACGGCGCGGGTACCGAGCGTCGCCGCCTGGATACGGGTGACGCCGTAACAAGTGCATTTATCGGTCGGGCCCGCCGGGGCGAGCCAGACTGGGGGCATGATCTGGCAAAGCTCCCGGCCTGTGAGCGCGTGACAAGCCTGGGTTTGATCTTGTAATCCTAGGGCGAATTTTCGATTGACTTCGAGTTTCGAGAATGAGCGGCACCTGTTCACGATATCAACGCCAGCTGAGAGAGTCAGCGCGGCTTCTGCGTCTGGTGAGAGCCAAGGAAAGTCGAATCGCCGCCGAATTTGGGCTCCTGGCAGCGCACTGCTAAAGATAGCCGACCAAGATCGCGATAAAAACTTGGCGAGGCTTCTTCTAACTGGCTTGGCTTCCAAGCTGGCGTGACTGTCTTGGCTTTTTAGGATCCGTTCTAAGGAGGACGAAAACCCACAGGGCGTGTGCGGACCTTCAGCCATTAATCAAGCAGGGGCGAACTGATCCCGACGGTACTTTCAGACTCTGATTTTCAGTTGGTGCCTGAGAAATTTATCTTCAGAATTCGTCAGCCTGCTAGGTGTTTTTTGCTACTATAGCGGCTGCTCCTTGGTGGCGGGCTGCGCGTCGGCATGGTCGGCGACGGCATCAACGATGCGCCCGCACTGGCGCAAGCCGATGTCGGCATCGCCATCGGCGCAGGCACGGATGTGGCGATGGAGACGGCTGATGTGGGTGCTGATGAAGAGCGACCCGTTTGATGTAATCGGCACCGTCGTCCTCAGTCGGGCCACGCGGCGCAAGATGCGGCAGAACCTGTGGTGGGCGGCCGGCTACAACGTCATTGCTTTCCCGCTCGCGGCCGGTCTGCTCTATCCCTTGACTAAGTGGCTGCTGAGTCCCGAGGTCGCGGCCCTCTCGATGTCCGGCTCAACATTGATCGTGGTCGCCAACGCTCTGCTATTGAAGCGTGTGAAAATGAGCGAGTCCGACGCTCCTGCACAAGTTGCTGTTG
>JBGPLR010000159.1:0-7149 GCA_041486545.1 Terriglobia bacterium | reverse complement strand
GGGTCATCCGGGGCCAACGCCAGCGCAGCCTCCACGCGGGTGACCGCTTTCTCTTTCTGGTGCAGGAACGCATATAACTGGCCCAGTTGGACCTGTACGCCGGCGTCCTGGGGATGCAGTTTGGCAAATTCTTCCACCAGCGGCAAGGCCTGCCGGTAGGCATCCAGAGCCCTGGCATCGTCATTCAACCAGCGGTACTGGCCCGCCAGGTTGACCCAGAGCCGATAGTCTTTATTGTTCAACTTCAGCGCCGCCTCGGTGTTCTGGGCGGCTTCCGCATATTTTCCCTGGCGGTAGTTGACTTGGCCGAGGTTGGCATAAATCCCATACGAAGGGGCAACCTTAAGGGCCTTCCCCAAGGCGTCGGCGGCCTCGGGCAAGCGGTTGCTCTCGATCAACGCCGCGGCGGCATTCAGATAGCCGGCGACGTTGTCAGGCGTGAGTTCGTTGACGTGATGGAACTGGGCGATGGCCTCGGGGTAGCGCTTATGGCGGTAATAGAACAAACCCAGCCGGTTGTACCCTTCCCAATAATCCGGCCGAAGAGCGGCGGCCCTGCGGTAGGTTTCTTCGGCGTCTTTGATGCGGCCCTGGTTGTCATACACCAATGCGATACCCAGCAAGGCCTCAGCATTGTGCGGCTCCAGGGCCAGGGCGCGCTGGAACTCCTGCAACGCCACGTCGTGTTTGCCCCCGGCATCGTTGATTCTTCCAATGGTCACGTGCACCGTGGCAAGCTGGTCGTTGAGCTGCAGCGCCCGGTTGCAGTTGGCGGACGCCTCGTCCAGCATGTGCTGGTCCTGGCTGGTTTTGAACTTCAATAGGTAGGCCTCGCCCAGGCCGGCAAAGGCAATGGCGAATTTGGGGTCAGTCCGGGTGGCGTCATTCAGCGCGGAGATCGCCTGGTCCAGGTTGCCCGGCTTGTCGTAACGCTGGATCAAGCCCAGCCCTTTCAGGTACAGCTCGTAGGCCGCCGGGACCACGGACCCGCCGGTGTTGCGCAGCATGTCGCGGGTCAGCGGAATCTTCATCAGGCTGGCCAGCTTGGCCACCGCCGAATCCTGCACCGCGGAAAAATCGCCGGCGCGGTCTTCAAACTCGCCCGAGCCAAGCTGCCGCATGCTCTTGGCGTCAATCAGGTTCAGGATCAGCCGCACTTTTTCCGCGTCTCTTTGCAGCGTGCCGGCGACCACCAGGTTGGCGCCGAACGTCTTGAGCGCGGCGCCGGGGTCGGTGACTTTTCTGCGCCGCACTTCGCTGGCGGGGACCACCCACAGCGATTCATTGCCGACTTCCAGGTTGGAGAGCCTGCTGGTGAGACTTTCCATCAATCCATCTGCCAGCGTGGCGTCATTGGCGTTGCTGCCGATGGTGTCAATGGGGAGCACGGCGATATGCCGGATCGGCGGCGTGAACAGGCCTGGCGCAACCCGCTGACGCACGGCGGGAACGAGCAAACTCAGGCCCAGCGCCACGGCCACCGTCAGAACGCCGAAGACCCATTTTGCCGGCCAGCGACGGGGTTGCGCGATGGGCCCCAGCGCCGACACCGAAGCCTTCTCGCGGTAGGACGCCAGCTCGCGGTCAGTCATGGTCGGGCGGTTATCTGCGGTCCGGGCGGGAGCGGCGGCCTCCAGGTCAGCGGCCATCTCCTCAGCGCTCTGGTAACGTTGCTCACGGTCCTTAGCCAGTGCGCGGTACACAATGCGCTGCAGTTCGGGCGCAACTTCCTTGGGAATCTCGCGCGGCGGAGCGTGGACAATGGCAAACAGCATGGCGGCCACGCTGTCGCCCTCAAACGCCAGGTCGCCGGTCAACATCTGGTGAAGGACCACACCCAACGACCATAAGTCGGTGCGACGGTCAATCCCTTTTTCCCCCAACACCTGTTCGGGCGACATGTAGGAGGCAGTGCCCGCGGTCGCCAGGGTACGCGTGGAATTGGCGGAGCTGATCACCCGCGCCAGCCCGAAATCCACGATCTTGACCAGGCCCTGGGGCGTAAAGATCACGTTGGAAGGTTTGATGTCACGGTGCAGGATGTTGCGGGCGTGCGCTGCCGCCAGCCCATGCGCGATCTGGATGGCGATGGGTATCGCCACCGACGCCGGCATGGGGCCCTTCATCTTGTGCGAGAGCGTCTGGCCTTCGTAATAGGCCATGACAATGAACAGCCGTCCTTCGGGGTCCTCTTCGATGCCGTGTATGGTGCCGATGTTCGGATGGTCCAGGGCAGAGGCGGCGCGGGCTTCCTCCAGAAACATCGCCCGCGCGGCGTCCGATGCATTGGATTCCGGAGGAAGAAACTTCAGCGCTACCGTGCGCTTGAGCTTGATGTCCAGGGCCTTGTACACCATGCCCATGCCGCCGGCCCCAAGCATACCCAGGATCTGGTATCCGTTGACCGTTTGACCGGTTGATGCTGGTTGAGAACCTTCATTCATGCTGTCGCCTTCGCGGGATGGTCCAACATGCTGAATTTGGCGTGAACAACGAACCTGGTAACCGGGAGCCTACGGACTGTGGATTCCAAGCACTTGACTGAGAGCAACAATACCATATGTCCCGGTCTGGCTCACAGCAACGTCGGGCGCACTGTTGCTGAGAGTGCCCGGGTGAAAATCGCGACCAGCGCAAAAGCGCGGATTTAGGCCTCCGGCAATCTTGCGATCATAAGCGATGTCGCGCGTTCAAAGCGGCCCTCGCCTAAGGGGCAACCGGAAAAATCCGTCCGCACGTGCAATTTTTTGCTTCTTTCCGGCTTGAAACGAATCTCATAGTAATCGAACAGCGGAGTTGAACATCCACTTTCTGTCTTTTTTCGTATAACCGATAGTGCAATTCATCAACGCCATGGGGAGTCTTTAAGAGTCATGGACAGTTTTCTGAGCCTGATCGCGCGCCACGGATACTCCATCATCTTTCTTTCCGTGTTTGCGGAGTCCGTGGGCCTGCCCTTGCCGGCGGCCCTGGCCATGGTGGCCGGCGGGGCGGCGGCTGCGTCAGGAATCTTGAGCGCGCCTGCGGTGTTCGCCATCTGCTTTGGCGGCATGGTCGTCGGCGACATTCTGGTCTATTTCTTCGGACGCCGCATGGGCTGGTTCCTGCTGGCGTTTCTCTGCAAGGTTTCCGTCAACCCGGAAACCTGCATCCTGCGCTCCGCCGAGTCATTTTACAAACGCGGTAAGACCACGCTGGTTGTCGCCAAGTTTATTCCCGGCATCGCTACCATGGCCGCGCCGCTGGCCGGCAGCATGAAGATGCGTCTGGGACAATTTCTGCTCTATGACGCCGCGGGGGCCGCGCTTTACACCCTGGTGTACGCAGGGCTGGGATATCTGTTTCATGACTTTCTGGGAGTGATGGTGCACGGCTTTCAAACCGCCGGCCGCGCGGTGGAGATCGTGGTGGTGCTGGCCGTGGCCGTGTACATCGGCTACCGCATCTGGCTTTACTGGACGCACCGCGTGTATCGCGTGGTGCCCCGCATCCCCGTGGAATTGCTGGTGCAGAGGCTTAGCTCCGAAGATGCCGGCAAAATTGTGCTGGCCGACGTGCGCAGCCACGGCTACTACGATTCCGGGTCACAGCGTATCCACGGGTCCATTCGCCTGGAACCCAACAACCTGGAAGAAGCCATCGCTTCCCTGCCCAAAGACCGCGAAATCTATCTCTACTGTACTTGACAGCGCGAAGCCACCAGCGCCCGTGTGGCGCACATGTTGCGGGAACAAGGCTACAACGCGTACGTCATCGTCGGCGGCTTGGCCGCCTGGCGCAAAGCCGGCGGCGCCGTGGAATCCGTTCCCCAGGACGACCTGGTATTTCTGCCGACCTTCAGTTGATCATCCAGCTGCTAAAAGCTTCTAGTTGTCCCATAGTTCGGATAAGAGTAGGCTTCTATAGATATAAGGAGAAGCCATGAAAGCTCTTATCCTATCGCTTGTAGCTACATTGGCCTTATTGTTCGTAGGATGCGGCGGAGGAGACCCGGTCATCCACATAGGTAGTCCGGTCGGCCCGTTCGTACTCACCGTCAGCCCTGCTTCCTCCAACGTCTCCAGCTTCAAAGGAAGTAACAGCGGAGCAATTTCTCCCATCTCGTCGCCCGCCGCCGGCACGTCGCCGTCTGCCATCTTGATTGAGTCGCCGGAAACTTTTCAGCACAACGTGTTTGTCGCCGACTCCGTAACCAACCGGCTGACGCTCCTCAATCTGGACTCCCAGAGCGGGGTCCTTACCAACACCGGGTTTTCCGTGCCGGTAGGTTCCAACCCCATGGCGCTTGCTCTCCGCAACGGCTCCACCGATCCTAACGCGCCTCAGCTTGGCTTTGTCTATGTGTTGAACCAGGGGTCGAACAACATTTCAGTATTCAGAATCACTGACTTGTCCGGCCACTTGAGTGAAGTTGCAGGATCACCATTTCCAACGCCGGCTAACCCGCAGTCGGTTACGGTCGCCAATGTCGGCGATTCCATCTCCGTCTCAATCTTTGTGTACGTAGCTGCCGGGAACCAGCAGGTAGCCGGATATCACGCGAATGCGGACGGCTCACTCACGGCGCTGCCAGCCCTGGGAGTCGCGGCCGGCGCGAACATCAGCTCGGTCACCTCGCGCGGCCAGTTCCTCTACGCCTCAGACACGGCCAACAATCAAATTCTTGGATTCAAGATTCAGAGTAACGGGAGCCTGGTTTCTGTTGGTCCGGGAGTTGCAGCAGGGACCCAGCCCGGCGCCATGAACACCACCCAGTTCGATATGTTGCTCTATGTCGCCAACCGCGGCAGTAACAACCTCTCTGGCTACCGCATGGATTCTCTGAGCGGGGTCCTGACGCCGATTGCGGGCTTCCCGGTTTCCACCGGCACAACGCCCGTGTACGTGTCCGCGATTGATGGGCAGCAACATATGTACGTTGCCAACCAGGGCTCCAGCAGCATCAGTGGTTTCTCCGTTGATCTGACCAGCGGCGCGCTCACGCCAGTTCCGGGATCACCATTTACCATGGCGACCGCCCCTCGGGCTGTGGAAACCCTATTCATCAGAAACGTGGATTAGTGCGGTTGCGAAAGGAATATCACGACGGGGGCTTCCTAGCGCCCTCGCCTTTTCAGCCCGCTCTGGCCTTCGGCTTCTCTTCCGCCTGGCTTTCTTCTTCCCCGGTAATCAGCCGGGCGTTGCTCTTGTATGTGATGTAGGCCCAGGCCCACTCCAGCATGACCATGAAGCGGTTGCGGAAGCCGATGAGGAAGAACACGTGGATAAACAACCACGCCAGCCACGCAAAATAGCCGGAGACATGAATCCTGCCGAAGACGCCCACGGCGCGCGAGCGTCCGATGGTGGCCAGCGTGCCTTTGTCCAGGTAGTGAAATTCTTCGCGCGGCTTGCCGGCGACGGCGCGTTTGATCTGCCGCGCCACGAATTTACCCATCTGAATGGCCGCAGGCGCAACGCCGGGGACCGTCTTTGAAGGCGGCGTCTTTGCCGCGGAAGGCGGCGGAGTTGCCGCGGCAGGTTGCAATGTCGTCCCGCTTGACGATTGCATCGCGCTGCTAGTTTTTTCGGCTTCCATGTACGCGGCCGCCAGGTCGCCGATGACAAAAACTTCAGGATGACCGGGAACGCTCAAGTCCGGGTCCACGATCACACGGCCCGCTCTGTCCGTGGGCGCGCCCAGCATCTTTCCCAGCGGTGACGCTGACACGCCCGCTCCCCACAAGACCACCGCCGCGGGAATCTTTTCTTTGCCCACGGTCACCATGCCGGGTTCAAGGTTGGTGACCAGCGCGTTGGTGCGGACTTCCACGCCCATCTCGGTAAGTTGGCGTTCCGCGCTGAGAGAAAGATCTTCCGGATAAACCGGCAGCACGCGCGGGCCGCCTTCCAGCAAAATGATGCGCGCCTTGCTGGGATCAATGGCGCGGAAGTCGTGCTCCATATAGCGCTTGGAAATATCGGCGATGGCCCCGGCCAGTTCCACGCCGGTGGGTCCGGCGCCAATCACCACAAAGTTCAAGGGCGGCGACGACTGGCCGGCGATGGCTTCGCGTTCGGCGTTCTCAAAAACCATCAGAACGCGGCGGCGAATGTTGATAGCGTCTTCTAAGGTCTTTAGCCCAGGCGCGAACTCCGCCCACTCGGGATGGCCAAAATAGGCGTGCGTCGCCCCGGAAGCTACTACCAGGTAGTCGTAAGACAGGCTCAGGGCCGGGCTGTCACCGGAACCGTCCAGGCGGACCAGGCGCTTCTCCAGATCAAAGCCCGTAACCTCGCCCAGCAGCACCTCGACATTGCGGGCCTTCCGCAGGACGGCACGCACGGGAGAGGCTATTTCCGCGGGGGAAAGCACCGCCAGCGCCACCTGATAAAGCAGCGGCTGAAAGGTGTGATGGTTCTTGCGGTCCACCACGGTCACGTTCACTGGGGCGCGTCCCAAGGCCTTGGCAGCGTTGATCCCGGCAAAACCCGCTCCCACAATCGCCACCCGAGGCCAATTGACGCTCTGTGTCATCAGTAACATTGTAAGTCGGCGGCAATCCGCCGTACACTCTTGAAGGTAAAAGCTTTATAGGCCCCGTTGGCGGATTTCCCGGGTCCGGCCTGGGCGGTTAACCGGAGTGGTTCATCTCCGGTCGCTTGCCCGATTGTCATCCCGGCAGACCCGTGTTAAGTTGCAACCACTTCTGAAAGTACCGGCCGCGGACGGAAGGCATTTTCGGTCGCTAGCCCAGTTTCTGGTGAAGAGTGCACTATGCATATTGATGATCTGCTTCGCATTGCCATGGAGCGCAAAGCCTCCGACTTGCACTTGAAAGTCGGCAACTATCCGCACGTCCGCGTGGACGGCGAACTTGTGCCCCTGACTGACCAGCCGCGTATCTCCGCCGAAGACATGTTGAACATGGCGTTCAGCATGATGTCCAACCGGCAGAAGCAAAAGTTCAAAGAGCAGGCCGAACTTGACATGGCCTATGGCGTGGCCGGCCTGGGACGCTTCCGTGTGAACGTGTTCCAGCAGCGCGGCAACGTGGGACTGGTGCTGCGCGTGATTCCCACCAAGATTCGCGCACTGGAAGAGCTGTATCTTCCCAAAGTGATCGAACACGTTTGCGAAGAGGCCCGCGGCCTGTGCCTGGTCACCGG
>JBGPLR010000158.1:0-7203 GCA_041486545.1 Terriglobia bacterium | reverse complement strand
CTCATAACCAAATAGCGTGCAGACTGTGGCTGTGGCCACGCCGTGCTGGCCCGCGCCGGTCTCGGCGATGATGCGCTTCTTGCCCATGCGTTGCGCCAGCAGCGCCTGTCCCAGGCAGTTATTGATCTTGTGCGCTCCGGTATGCAGCAGGTCTTCACGCTTGAGATAAATCTTGGCGCCGCCCAGTTGCTGGCTCAGGCGGCGAGCGTGAAACAGCGGTGTGGGACGTCCGGCATAGTCTTTGAGCAAGTGGGCAAATTCAGCGAGAAACTTCTTGTCGCGGCGCGCGCGCTCATATTCGCGCTCCAGTTCCTCCAGCGCGGCCATCAGCGTCTCCGGGACGTAGCGTCCGCCGTAGGGACCAAATCGTCCGGCAACAGGTTTGACCTTGCGTGCTGCGCTCGCCATGGTTCCTCCTTGCAGTTCCGCTTACAGCCGTTCTGCCTTTCGCACCGCTGCCACAAACGCCTTCATCTTGGCCGGATCTTTGCGTCCCGGCTCGGACTCAATGCCCGTCACCACGTCCACGCCCCAGGGATGGAGCGCATGCATCGCGATGCCCACGTTGTGCAACGTCAGCCCGCCGGCCACAATCAGCCGCGCGTTGTAGCCATTCACGCGCGCCCGCACCGCGAGCCAGTCAAACGTCAAGCCGCTGCCCGCGCCCGAGTCCAGCAGGATGTGATCAGCGCATTCGCGGTGGCCAAAATACTGCGCGAAGCGGTCTTCCAGACTGCTATTCACCAGAATGGTCTTGATCACGCCGATCTGCTCGCGCAGCGCCAGCACAAAATCCGGCGGCTCGTCACCATGCAACTGTACCAGGGTCAGGCCCGCTTCCTTGATGGTCTCCTGGATCTGGGCGGCGGGTTCGTTCATGAACACGCCCACTTTCTGGATCTCTTGCGGAAGACGGTCCACGATAGCGCGTGCCCGCTCCGGCGTAATGCGGCGCTTGCTGGGAGCAAAGATGAAACCCAGCGCGCTAGCGCCAGCCTCTACCGAAGCCTGCGCGTCTTCCAAAGAAGTCGTGCCACAGAATTTGATCCACGTGTGCATGATGGTTTGGGAATGGGGCCCGCCCTATTGGACTATGCCGCGCCAGTTGGCGGACGCCGAAGGAGACTCTGAATACCATCCAGCTTCTTGCAAAAGCAGTTCCAGCTTTTTGCCGGGATCGTCCGCGCGCATCAGCGCTTCGCCAATCAGGAACGCCTGGTAGCCGGCGGCGTGCAGTTCGCGGATTTCTGCTCCGCGATCAATCCCGCTTTCCGCCACCCGCAGCACGTGGTTCGGGATGCTCCCGGCCAGTTCAAGCACCGTATCCAGGTTCACGTGGAAGGTGGTGAGGTCGCGGCTGTTCACGCCGATGATGTCCGCGCCGCCTTCCAGCGCGCGCTTCAACTCATCCATATTGTGGACTTCACACAGGGCGTCCAGTTCCAGGCTCCGCGAATAGTCCAGCAGGCGCGTGAAGGTGGCGTCATCCAGCGCGGCCATGATCAGAAGGATCGCGTCCGCGTGGCTGGCGCGCGCTTCCAGGACCTGAAAATCGTCCACGATAAAATCTTTGCGCAGGCAGGGCAGGTTGGTCGCTGCGGAGGCTTCCAGCAGATTGGCCAGCGAACCTTGGAAGAACTGCTCATCCGTCAGCACGGACAGGGCCGACGCCCCGCTGCGTGCCAGTTGATTGGCCAGAATCCCCACAGGAAAAGTGCCGCGGATGACGCCCTTGGAAGGTGACGCTTTCTTGAGTTCCGCAATCACCGCCGGGCCCAGTTGGGACATGGCCAGCAGCCGTTTACGGAACCCGCGCGGCGCGTGGTCATTGGCCGCCTTCTCCAGCGCGCGCAAGTCCGCTCCTGCTTTGCTATGGGCCACGCGCTGCCGCGTTGCGGACAGAATCTCTTCCAGCTTGCTCATGGGAATGAACAGCTTTAAGTATATTTGATTTGCCGGAAGAAAGATGCAGAAACCGGTGAACGAAAGTACCCTCGTTGGCTTCAGCTTTTAGGCCGGCCCCAAACCCGTTCATACGCCGTCATCCCGAGTGCCGTTGACGAGCAAGCGCTGTCTTCAGCTTGCGAGTACGGGGCCCCCGAGCGCGCCGGTGTTGCGCGATTGGGGTGGGAGTAGGCCCGAGGGACCTTGTGTTTTCAGAGCTCGTGGTCCCTGTAAGGTCAAGCGCAAGGTCCCTCGCTGCTATTCGGACGCTGATGACCGCGCGTCCGAATCAACGGAGCTCGGGATGACGAATTGTGCCGAATCGCGATGCTGTAGCTACAACTCTCCGCGTAAATGCTCGCGCGACTCGACAACGATCCCGCCATTGACGGTGGTGGCCCGGACCTGCGTCGCCGACGAACCGAAACGCAGAATCTTGTGGCGGTTGTCCCATGTGCGCTCCGCGCTGCCGCAAGCGTCGGCCTTACAGAGAATGGACGTATGCTCGGAGCCCATGATTTCCAGGCCGGTCTGCAGATTTCTGGGCACGGAGATGCTCAACCCGCCATTGTGCGTATTGGCCTCCAGCCCCTTGCCTTCCCAGCGCTCCGGCAGGCTGATGGAAAGGCCCCCGTTCTGCACGTTGGCGATCACGTCACCGCCGCAGTCCTTGATGCTGATGCCGCCGTTCTGGGCTTCAGCCGTCAGTTTGCCGCTGCTCTTCTTCATGGAGATGCCGCCGTTGTCAGCGTGGGCGTCCGCCGTGCCGGTAAAGCCGTTCAATGACACGCCGCCGTTGTGCACGCTTAAATTGAGGGTCGCGTTGCGCGGCGCCTTCACCATGATCAAGGTGCCCAGGGAATGATCGTCGGCCGAATCCGAACTGCGCACCGTGACGGTCGAGCTGCTGACCTCCAGTTTGGTCGCGGCCAGTATCTGGCGGCCACGCGCTTCATCCGTTGCTGCCACCTGCTTACACAGCTTGATGCTGAAATTCGGCTGGTCCCACGACGTTACCTGGATGCCGCCGTTGTGCTCTGCCGTAATGGTCAACGGGCCATTGGGCACGCTGCGGGTTTCCTCGTCGCGAACAATGGCGCGATAGTCGTCGTTGTACATGCGCAGGTGCGCACTGCAATCGTCGCTCGCCGAATCATCATTCATGCTTACGGTTGAACCGTGCGAGTTTTTGTGGTCTCCCGCCACAGCCAGCCAGGTCGCCAAAGGCACTATCAGCAGGATGGCAATCAGTCTCTTCATAAAAGCACCTCTCACGGCGCGTTAGACTGGCGGCAAAAGGAGCGGTTAGCCTGGAATTTTGGGCGTTTCTTGGTTGCTATGTCCCAGAACGAGACAAGTGTCAGGGCACGACTTGAGCGCCCAGGACGGAGCGAGCGCAGCGAACGACGACCTGCGAAGTCGTGCCGACAGGCAGCCTGCTGAAACAACTCCAAACTGCCGTAGGCGGGCGCACAGCGAAGCGGAGCGCCATAAAACGGGAAGGCCTTGAGTGCAGTCAGGCCGGGATGCCGCGCGGCTTCACGTTCTTGCGGATAAACTCTGCGATCTCATCCATGGGCGTGCCGGGATTGAAGATGCCGGCCACCCCGGCTTTCTTCATCGCCGCGAAATCCTGTTCCGGGATGATCCCGCCCACCAGAAACAGCACGTCGTCCATCTTGTGCTGGCGCAGCATTTCTGAGACGCGGGGAACAATGGCGTTGTGTGCGCCGGAGAGAATGGAAAGGCCAATCACGTCCACGTCTTCCTGCAAGGCGGAGTTGACGATCATCTCCGGCGTCTGCCGCAGCCCGGTATAGATGACTTCCATGCCGGCATCGCGCAACGCGCGGGCAATGACCTTGGCGCCACGGTCGTGGCCGTCCAGACCAGGCTTGGCGACGAGCACGCGAATCTTGCGGTCATTTGCCACTAGGACTGATTCTATCAAAACGCTGCAATTTCAATACGCACGCACGGGACCACCATCTGCAATCCCGAGCGCAGCGAGGGATCCCTTATGGACTAAACAACTCTTTGGGAAAACCAGCAAGAGGTACACAATGGCAGTATTCAGGTAATAGGGATCCCTCACTTCGTTCGGGATTTCAGAGAACGCTTTCTCAGCCCCTCCGCGGTGAAGCTTTTTTCTTGGCCTTTCCTCCGTGTCTCCGTGCCCGGGGTCCCCGACGAGCCCGCTGTTGGCTCGGTGGGGTGATTGACTCCGTGGTGGATTTCTTCTTCTTTTTCGCAGGCGCCAGGTCCTTAAACTCCAAACTTCGCCACAGATACCACGCGGCAAAGCTGCAATACGGATGCCAGCCCTTGGCCAACTTGTGGATCTCTTTCGCCACCGGCAGCTTTCTCTTGCGATAGAGCCTCTGTATGGCGATGCGCACGCCCAGGTCGCCCACCGGCAACACGTTGGGACGCCGCAACGCAAACAGCAGGAACATGTGCGCCGTCCACTCGCCGATGCCTTTGATGTCCGTCAGCGTGACGATCACTTCTTCGTCGCCCATGGCATGCAGTTGCGCAAAGTCCACTTTGCCGCTCAGCACGTGCTCCGCCAGGTCGCGAATATAGCCGGTTTTCTGCTTGGACAGCCCCGCGCGCCGCATCTCACCCACGCTCAGGTTCTGGATCGTCTCCGGCGTAATCTCTCCGCCAGCGGCTTCCAGCAGACGCCCGTAGATGGTGCGCGCGGCCTTGGTGCTGAGCTGCTGGTTGACAATGGCCCGCGCCAGCGCTTCAAACGATGGTTCCCGATAGGCCAGCTTCGGCGGACCAACACGTTCAATGATTGCGGCTAGAATGGCATCGTTCTGCTTAAGGTGGTCGACGGCTTTCTTCATGGGTGATGATTCTAAATCAGCGAACACGGCGGCGCTGTTCGCCAGAATGTGGCGCGCCGACCTGCATAACCGCGGCTTCTTTCAATCGGTGTTCCGGGCATGCTCAGCTTTCTTTCAGACGGCTATCGGATCATTGCCTTCCCGTCGCCGCCTGCGTTTCGACGATCTCGATTACGACTTTGAACACGCCGTGGACACCACTCGCTCCAACCTTAGGTTTGGCACGCGATTCCTGACAGCTTTTGCCGATGCGCCTTATGTCGCCACTGAACCTTGGTTGTTTGAACAGATCATGCGAGCGTTGCCGATCGATTTCGGCAACTTCACGTTCGTGGACATCGGTTCAGGAAAAGGCCGGGCCTTGTTGCTGGCGGCGCCCTATGGGTACCGGCGCGTCATGGGAGTGGAATTCATGCCGGAACTGCATCGCGTGGCGGAAGAAAACATTCTCACCTTCGCGGCCAGCCACCCGCAGGCGCCGCAAATCCAAAGCCTCTCCATGGACGCGCGCGAGTTTCAATTTCCCGAAGACCCGCTGGTGGTTTATCTGTTCAACCCTTTTCCTGAAGCCGTGTTCGCCGCAGTGCTCACACATTTGCGGAAATCACGGCAGGCCAAACCGAGACCGGTGTTCATCGCGTACCGCTCGCCTGAATCGGAAAAGCTGCTGGCTGAAAGTGATTGGCTGCAAAAAATCAAAGGAACAGAGCAGTGGGTCGTCTACAGGAATCGGGTGATCGGGTGATCGCACGCAAATGGTGATCGGCGCGCCGACGCCTGTTCAGGGCGTAAAACGAAGTGTCCAAACGAGCATGTTCGCCGGCGCTCTGGAGTGAGAAGCCGATACGTTCTAGGCGGCGAGGCCGGCTCGCGCGCCGAGCCGCCTGTGACGAGCGCACGACGAAGCGTTGAAGTTGCCACACTCTCCAGCGGTTTGGAGCGAAGCGACAAAGATACTAGGTGATACTCACTTCTTCATACGTCCCAAACACTTCGCGCAGCGCCTGGCAAATTTCGCCCACGGTGGCGTACGCGCGCACACAGTCAATGATGAACGGCATGGTGTTGGCGTCACTGATGTTGCCGTCGGCGCGGACTTGGGGTTCATGCGCGGCGGCGCGCTTCAGGGCGTCCAGGCAACGCTCGACGGCCGCGTTGTCGCGGCGCGCCCGCAGAGCTTTTAGTTTCTTGGTCTGCTGCACCGCCACCGATTCGCCGATGTACAGGGTCTCGGGCTGCTTTTCTTCGATCACGAACTCATTGGAGCCCACGATGATTTTCTCTTTGGCTTCCACCGCGCGCTGGAACTGGTAAGAAGCTTCCGCAATCTCTTTCTGCGGATAGCCGTTCTCAATGGCTTTGACCATGCCGCCCATGGCGTCCAGTTTGTCAAAGTAGTCGAAGGCGCCTTTCTCCATGTCCAGCGTGAGCTTTTCCACAAAATACGACCCCGCCAGCGGGTCCACCGTCTGCGCGACGCCGGATTCATACGCGATGATCTGCTGCGTGCGTAGCGCGATGCGCGCGGCCTCTTCGGTGGGCAGGGCCAGGGCTTCGTCAAAGGAGTCGGTGTGCAAAGACTGCGTGCCGCCCAGGACCGCCGCCAGGGCCTGTATGCCCACGCGCGCAATATTGTTCAAAGGCTGCTGCGCCGTCAGCGACACGCCGGCCGTCTGGGTGTGAAACCGCATCAGCCAGGTGCGCTCATTTTTCGCCTGGAAGCGGTCTTTCATCAGCCGGTACCAGATCTTGCGCGACGCGCGGAACTTGGCAATCTCTTCAAAGAAATCGTTGTGTGAATTGAAGAAGAAGCTGAGGCGCGGGCCAAACTCGTCGACGTCCAGGCCGCGGCGGCGCGCCCACTCCACGTATTCCACGCCGTCATAGATGGTGAAGGCCAGTTCCTGCAGCGCGGTGGAGCCGGCTTCACGAATGTGGTATCCGCTGATGGAGATAGTGTTGAACCTGGGCGTGAACTTGGATCCAAATTCAAAGGTGTCAATCACCAGGCGCATGGAAGGCGCCGGCGGATAAATGTATTCCTTCTGCGCGATGTACTCTTTCAAAATGTCGTTTTGCGTGGTACCGGAAATTTTCTTCCAGTCCGCGCCCTGTTTCTCCGCCACCACCAGGTACATCGCCCACAGCACGGACGCCGGGGAATTGATGGTCATGCTGACCGTGGTCTTCTCCAGGTCAATGCCTCCGAACAGAATTTCCATGTCTTCCAGGGAATCAATGGCCACGCCGCACTTGCCGACTTCGCCTTCGCTCGCCGGGTGGTCAGAGTCATAGCCCATCAAGGTTGGCAGATCGAACGCCACGGACAACCCACCGCCTCCGTGGGCCAGCAGGTATTTGTAGCGCTCGTTGGTTTCTTCCGGCGACGCAAAGCCGGAGAACT
>JBGPLR010000157.1:0-7218 GCA_041486545.1 Terriglobia bacterium | reverse complement strand
GGCGCTTGAGTTAACCGGGGAGACACCGATTTTGCCGGCCCGTATTGCCCAGCAAAAGGCATGTGGACAAGGGGTGAAGAGCCGATCCCGGCTTCGTCACACCATTCTGTGACCGTCGTCACCGCCGCAACCCCAAGCGGGTCATTAAATTTAAGATTTGCGGGCAAGTGCCCGCGTTCCATAGCTCGTTTTGAGGCCCGAAGGCCAGGGGCATGGCTGGCCGGATTCCTCAAGATTTCTTCCAACAAAGTCGCTTGACGGGCTGCCAGAAGAGGTATAGTGTTTTGGTCCGGTTAGCAGACCACTTGGGATTAGACGCCAAATTGGGCAAACCGGGCGGAGAGTGCTGGCGACGATGAAAGCAGAGTTTGCGGCCATCCGTAAGCACAAGGTCCACGAGCAAGTCGCGCGTCAGATTGAGCGGCTGATCCTGGAGAAGATGCACCCCGGTGACAAGCTTCCCTCGGAACGCGAGCTGACCGAGATGCTGGGCGTGAGTCGCAGTTCCATCCGCGACGGCCTGCGTCGGCTGGAACTGGTGGGCATGGTGGAACCCCGGCAAGGCGCGGGGACGGTGGTGCGGGAGGTTTCGCCGGACGTGCTGGTAAGCCCGCTCTCCAGCGTGATCGCCAACCGCAAGCAGTTGGTGGCCGAGTTGCTCGATTTTCGCAAGATGCTGGAACCGCCGCTGGCCGCACGAGCTGCGCGGCATGCATCCCAGAAAGAGATAGCCGGGATGGAAGACATCCTGCGCCGCCATCGCGAGAAAGTCCGCACCGGCGGGCTGGCGGTGGAAGAGGACACGGAGTTTCATTACGCCATCGCTACCGCGTCCCGCAACAGCGTGGTTTTGAAGGTGCTGGACGTAGTGATGGACATGCTGCGCGAGACGCGCGCACGATCTTTGCAAACCGAAGGACGGCCGCAGAAATCATTCGCCGGACACCAGCGGATGCTGGCGGCGATCAAGCGGCACGATGCCAAAGCGGCCGAAGCGGCCATGCGGCATCACCTTAAAGACGTAGAGGGAATGGTATTGAAGAAGTTCTAAAAGATATGGAGGCAGCACATGGGTCGGTTATTCGCCATTGAGATTATCTATCGCGGCATTTTCCAGAAAACCCTGGCCAGAAACATCAGCCGTGCAATTGTGCTGGCGGCCCACAAAGAAGGCAAGCCCGGCATCTCATTCGGCCGTTACGGCGACAGCCCGGAACGCAACGGCATCCCCGCAAAAAGCTTCGCCATCGTCGCCACCGACGACGTCACGCTGGAAGAAGGCATGGCGAAATATGAACCCTAGGAAGTGGACGTCACCATTGTGGTGGACGACACTTTGTGCAAGGGCGTTGAGTCCTGGGCGTGGTATGGACTGCAGCCGGTCAACAAGCTGCTCAAGCCCGGCGGCACGCTGATTGTGACCTCGCGCGAGCAGGCCGCCGCCATCATCCCCATGTGCCACCGTAAAGAGACCCCTTACCAAATGACGATCATCAAGGGCACGGTCAGCTTCTCCGGCCTGTGGGTCTACAAAGACGACCACACGGACGTGCGTATCCTGGGGGCCATCGCCAAAATCCTTCCCGACCTATTCAGCTTGAAGTCAGTCCAAAGCGCCATCACGGACGAGTGGCATGATCCGGTGAAGGCCACATCTGCGGCGCGGGCCTTTGAGCGCGTAACGTCGGTCACGGTGCAACCCAACCAGGGCAACCCGGAAGTGCCGTTCAAATTCGATCTTCCCAGTTGGCATCAGATGGGCGAAGGTATCGCCATCCCCAGCATCCCTCAAGGCCATGCCATGAGCGATCCTGCCACCAAGGCCGTGGGAGGCTACAAGCCGGACCGCAATCCCACATTCAAGAAATTCAGCACGCGGACCATGCGTCCGGTGGTGGATTTTGATACCTGCATCAAGTGCACGCTGTGCTGGCTGCAGTGCCCGGATTCCTGCTTCGATGTGACGCCCGAAGGTCTGTACGACGCCAACATGGAAGCCTGCTGCGGTTGCGGTGTTTGCGAAGCGGTATGCCCCGTCCCCAACTGCGTGACCATGGTGAATGAGACCGCTTTCCACGACAACGCCAGCCAATGGGTGGCGTGGCGCAAAGACAAGACCGGCTACAAAGGCTGGGTGCAGGAAAAGATCAAAGGGCACGGCGACAGATCGCACGGTTTCCGCTACCTGGGACAGTATGAAGAGCAGATCCCGGAAATGCTGGACATCGCGAGCAAAGGATAATCAACATCAGGAAGGGAGTTTGTCATGGCGATAGCTACAGTCGTTGAAGAACAGAAAAAGACTGACGATACAGCGTTAATTACCGGCAGTGAAGCCATCGCGGTCGCCTGCCAACTGGCCGACGTGGACGTGATCACGGCCTATCCAATCCGGCCGTATGACACCGTGATGCAGTACATCTGCAAACTGGTGGCCAACGGCGAAATGGATTGCGAATACATTGTGGCGGAAGGCGAACACTCCCAGTTTGAGATCGTGAAACACGCATCCGCCGCCGGCGCGCGCGTGTTCTGCGGCTCAAGCGGAGTGGGCTGGATGTACGCCATGGAAGCGCTCACCGTGACCCCGGCGCTGCGCATACCCATGATCGCCATGGTCGGCAACCGCGCCCTGGATGATCCCGGGGCGTTCGGCGTGGAACACAACGACGCGCTGACCGTCCGCGACCTGGGCTGGCAACTGGTCTGGGTGGACAACGCCCAGGAAGCGCTGGACACGGCGTTGATCGCTTATCGTGTGGCGGAAGACCGCAGGATTTTCCTGCCTTGCGCCATCAGCTGCGACGGCGCGTTCCTGACGCATTCCCAGGCGCTGGTGCACATCCCCACACAGGAGCAGGTCAACAAGTTCCTGCCGCGCTACGATCGCGGCGACCTGCTGCTGCATCCTGACAACCCCATCACCGTGGCCCCGCAAGGCAATGAAGACTGGGTCATGGAAATCCGCCGCCAGAACTATGCCGCGATTGAGCGGAGTTATGCCGTGCTGAAAGAAGCTTATGCCGAATTTGAAAAGATCTTCGGCCGCTCTTACGGCAACCCGTTCTTTGAGGAATACATGACCAGCGATGCCGACGTGGTGTTGATGGGCATGGGAACGCTTTCCACGCCGGTGAAAGTGGCCATCCGCAAGATGCGCGCCGAAGGCAAGAAAGTGGGCTTCGTCCGCTTGCGCTGGTTCCGTCCGTTTGCCGCCGAGGACCTGGCCAAGTGCCTCAGCCGTTTCAAGGCCGTTGGCGTGATTGATCGTGACTACTCCATGGGATCGCCTTACAACAGCGGCGTGGTGGCCACCGAAGTTCGCACCGCCCTTTACTGCTCGGCGGGCAGCAAACCGCCGGTGCTGGGCTTTATCGCCGGTCTTGGCGGCCGCGAAGTCACCATTCCGGATGTGGAGAAGATCACCGCGTCCGTGTTCCAGGCCGCGCAAGGCAAGACGCAGCCGCTTACGCAGTGGATTGGACTGCGCGAATAAACCTTTTTTCGCTGATGTGATCTTTCACCATCAGAAAGGAATGTGAAGCAATGGCTACTATCGTAAAACACGATCCCACGCAGGCACTGGACCCGTTTAAGTCAGTCAAGAAGCTGCCCCTGGAGGAATTCTTTACCTCCGGCCACCGGACATGCCAGGGGTGCGAATCGGCACTGCTGATGAAGCTGATGGCCAAGGCCGCAGGGCCGCGGACCATCGTGCTGGGCAGCACCGGATGCATGTACGTGGCCAACACCACGTATTACAGCACCAGCTGGGTGGTGCCGTGGATGCACACGCAACTGGGCAGCAGCGGTTCCGCCGCGCTGGGCACAGCCGCCGCGCTGAAAGTCCTGATGCGCAAAGGCAAGATGAAGACCGAACCCATCAACGTGATTGCCTTCTGCGGCGATGGCGGCGGTGCGGACATGGGCATCAGCGGCATCTCGGCCACGCTGACCCATCCTGACTACAACTGCCTGATCCCGATGTATGACAACGAGTCCTACGCCAACACGGACATTCAGCTATCCGGCAGCACGCCCTGGGGCGCCAACACCACCTTCAGCACGCCCGGGAAGGTAAAGCGGATCATGCATCATCGCTGGAAGAAAAACATGGCCGGCATGATGGCAGCGGGCCATCCGGAGTGCAAGTACGTCTCCACCATCAGCATGTCGTACGGGCTGCATGCCATGAACTCCATGCGCAAGGCGCTGGCCATCGGCGGGCCCACGTTCATACACTCGCTTGACCCCTGCCCCAAAGGCTGGGACTACGATCCTTATCTTTCCCACGAAATTGGCGAGTTGGCCGTGAATACCGGCGTATGGCCGTTGTACGAAATCGAAAACGGCGTCCTGCGCCTGACAGGCAGGACCCAGCAGATTGCCGCGGGCAAAATCCGCCGCCTGCCAGTTCGGGACTACCTGGTCAAGCAAGGAAGGTTCGCCCACTTTACCAAGGACGATACCGAATACTTCCAGAGCAAGATTGACGAAATGTGGACCAAATGGCTGTATCCTGGCGTGATTCCCTTCAGAAAAGAAATTGAGACGGATCAGGCTCCGGCGGAGTAATATACCGGGCAATAAAGACGGCAATGAGGGAGTCGTCGTTAGACACCATCTGCCCGATGGCGTCAAGGGAAGAGGGAAGGGCAAAAAAAGGGTAAGGCAAAGTAGCGATGTAACTTGGCCCGCGAGGTTTCTCACAAGTGAGGCAAGTCAGGAGGCATTTCTATGTCTGCACCATCGGCTGCAACACCGGCCCCAGAGTCTGAATCTCTCTTATCCAACCGCTGGCTCATTCTCACCGCAAGTGTGGTGAGCATGATTGCGGTTGCGAACTTCCAGTACGGCTGGACGCTCTTTGTATCGCCACTCCAGAAACACCTCAAAGTAGAGCAAGCGCTCATTCAGGTCACGTTTACCGTGTTTGTGCTGCTGGAAACCTGGCTTGTCCCTTTTGAAGGCTGGCTGGTGGACAAGTTTGGTCCACGCCTGCTGGTCATGCTTGGCGGACTTCTGGCTGGACTGGGCTGGGTGCTGAGCGGGAAAGCGGAAACACTCACAGCTCTGTATATGGCCTACGCGATCGCCGGCATCGGAGCGGGAATTGTCTATGGCACAGCGGTTGGCAGCGCGTTGAAGTGGTTCCCGGACCACCGTGGCCTGGCAGCAGGATTAACGGCAGCCGGCTTCGGCGCGGGATCAGCCTTCACGGTGGCGCCCATCGCCAAATTGATTGCCTCGGCTGGATACCAAACGGCGTTCATTCGCTGGGGCATTATTCAGGGAGCGGTGGTGGTGATTGCCGCGCTGTTCCTGAAGTCGCCGCCGACCGGCTGGTTGCCCAAGACCTGGAGGTCTAAGGGCAGCGAAGAAGTGAGAACGCGCCAGGCCCCGGTTTCCTTCAAGTCTGGGGAAATGGCTGCGACGCCGCATTTCTGGCTCATGTATTTGATGATGACCATGGTTGCCACCGGAGGCTTAATGGCTGTGGCCCAACTGGCTCCCATGGCGATTGACTTCAAGGTGGACAAAATCAACGTCAGCCTGCTATGGCTCACCATGCCGGCGCTTACTTTCGCACTCTCTGCCGACCGACTGGTGAACGGCTTATGCCGCCCCTTGTGGGGATGGATTTCCGACCACATTGGCCGCGAAAAGACCATGGCCCTGGCTTTTGGTTTGGAAGCCGTGGCCATCTTCACCCTGATCAAGACGGCCAGCAACCCGCTGATGTTTGTGGTCTTCAGCGCGTTTACCTTTTTCGGCTGGGGCGAAATCTTCTCGCTGTTCCCGGCGCTCTGCGGCGACTTTTTCGGCCGCAGACATGCCACCGCGAATTACGGCTTCCTCTACACTGCCAAGGGCACAGCTTCAGTGTTCATTCCCATAGGCTCGGCACTGGCTGCGGGTAAGGCGTTTGATTTTCGCGCAGACATCCTGCTCTTAATCGGTGGAATCATGGTGCTCTTCGCCGTGTTCCTTGCCCCGACGGTGTGGAACATCAACCTGAGCAAGGCCACCAAGGGAATTCTGCTGACCGTGGCAGGACTCGTGATCGCCTATGGCCTCATTCTTACCGTGTTGCCCAAGACATGGACTCCTTTCGCGGCGAAATGGACGCTGCCCAAGACCGGCTGGATTGGCGTGTTCACCGTGGCCATAGCCTTCGACCTCATTGCAGCTACTTTGGCGTTCTTCGTTCTGCGCAAGATGAAAGCGCCAGTTCTCGAAGGTGGCGAGACCAGCGGCAGCACGATAGCGGCTGCGTAGGCACTAAGCGAAGCAAGAAAGTTTCAGACTCCCTTCCCATCATCCGATGCGGAAGGGAGTTTCTTTTGCGGCGCCTGCGCGCTAACAAAGACAGTTGGCGCGGCCGGTCACTCAAGTCCGGCGGGGGACGATACGTGATCCACTTGGGCGGGATCATGGCTGAAATTCACCAGTAATCCTGGCTGGTCCGAAGCGAGGCCCGTATGGCGCCGGGCGGCGTGCTACAGGAGCAGAAGATATTTTGCAGAAGCCAGTCTCGCCGGCGGCGTGGAGCGGAGCGACATCAAATGAGGTTGGAACCCGGCGCAGCGTCTAGCTAATCACGCTGCGCCGGGTGAGGGAGTGCCCTGATGGTCTTGCTGTTATTCCTCCAGGGTCGAAAGATCGCCGACGTCGCGGCCTAGTTCCTGCGCCTTTAACAGGCGCCGTATGATCTTTCCACTCCGAGTCTTGGGCAGTTTGTCTGGAAAGGCCACCGCCACCGGGACCGCAATCGAGCCCAGCGTATGGCGCACGTGGTCTTTCAACTTGGCCTCCAGTTCGGGGGAAGCCGTGTGTCCCACGCGCAGGATGACAAAGGCCTTGATGTTTTCACCTTTGATTTCGTCAGGAATTCCGATGACTGCGGCTTCGGCGACGGCGGGATGGCTGACCAACGCGCCTTCCACGTCAGCGGTGCCAATGCGATGGCCGGCAACGTTGAGCACGTCATCGGCGCGACCGACTACGGTAAAGTAGCCGTCGGCATCGCACACCGCGACATCGCCGGTGGTGTAGGCGTTGGGAAACCTGCCCCAGTCCTGCGCGTAGCGCTCCGCGTCGCCATAGACGGTGCGGACCATGTGCGGACAGGGACGGCGCAGCACCAGCAGACCGCCTTTGTTGGGCGGCATCTTCTCGCCATGCTGGTTCACAACTTCCGCCACCACGCCGGGCAGG
>JBGPLR010000156.1:0-7225 GCA_041486545.1 Terriglobia bacterium | reverse complement strand
TGCAGCGGCGATTCGGTCACAGAAAAAATCGTGTCATAGACTTCAACGCCGGTGTTGTCCTTGGTGATGGGGCCGCCGGAAGGCGCTTGCTTGGCTTTGTCGTTGCGCGTAAGGTCCGGGCTGATGATCTGCCAGTGGACGCCTTCGTCAGTGGTCTTGAACAGGACCTGTGCGGCGAAATACAGCGTCTTGGGATCGTGCGGAGAGAAAACGATAGGCTCGGTCCACTGGAAACGGTATTTCTGGTCAGCGGCGGCGGCGCCGATGGGGTTGATGGGCCACGGCGTGACGTTCTGCTCCTGGCCGGTGTGGTGGTCATAGCGGGTGATGTCACCGCCGTAAGATCCGGCATAAACAATCTCCGGGTCGCGCGGATCAGGAGCAATGTAGCCGCTCTCTCCGCCGCCCACGGCATGCCAGTCTCCGCGGTCAATGCCGCCCTGCGCTGCGCTGGCAATGGCCACGGAGGAGTTGTCCTGCTGTGATCCGTACACCCAGTAGGGGAACCGGTTGTCGGTGACCACGTGGTAGAACTGCGCGGTGGGCTGGTTGCCCTGGCCAGTCCAGCTGGCGCCGCCGTTAGTGCTCACGTTGGCGCCGCCATCGTTGGATTCGATCATGCGATTGGCGTCGTTGGGATCAATCCACAGCCCGTGGTTGTCGCCGTGCGGAACGCGAATCGGCCGGAAACTCTTGCCGCCATCATTGGAGCGGAACATTCCAGTGTTGAGTACGTACACGCCGTCAGCCGAATGGGGATCGGCGAAGACGTGAGTGTAGTAAAACGCGCGCTGGCGATACTGGCGGTCGCTGTTGGCCAGTGTCCAACTGTCGCCGCCATCGTCAGAGCGGAACAGGCCGCCTTTGTCAGCCTCAATCAAAGCCCACACGCGGTTGCCGCTGTAGCTCACAGCCACGCCGATCCTGCCGATGGGGCCATCGGGCAGCCCGTGTGCGCTGAGATGCTTCCAGGTTGAGCCGCCGTCCGTGCTGCGATAAAGGCCGCTGCCGGGGCCGCCGCTCTCCATACCCCAGGGCGAACGGCGGGCCTGCCACAAGCCTGCAAAAATAGTGTTGGCATTGTTGGGATCAAAAGCCAGATCAATGCCGCCGGTGTTTTCGTCCTTGTACAGGACCTTGGCCCAGGTCTTGCCGCCGTCAGTGGTGCGAAAGATGCCGCGCTCCTGGTTCGGACCAAAAGGGTGGCCTAGCGCCGCCACCAGAACAACGTCAGGATTTTTGGGATGAACAATGAGCCTGCCGATGGCGCGGGTGTCGCGCAGACCAACGAACGCCCAAGTCTTGCCGGCGTCGGTGGATTTGTACACGCCGTTGCCGGAGACGATGTTGCCGCGGATGCAGGCTTCGCCGGTGCCGGCATAGATCACGTTGGGATCAGAGGGCGCGACGGCGATAGCGCCAATCGAGGGCGACATGTCTTTCACCTTGTCAGTCATGGCGCGCCAGGTCAGGCCGCCGTCGGCGCTCTTCCATACGCCGCCGGCCACGCTGCCAAAGTAGTAAGTGTGCGCGTCGCCTACCACGCCGCTCACGGCCAGGGCGCGTCCGCCACGATACGGCCCAACCAGCCGCCATGTGAGTCCGTGCCAGGGTCCCTTGGGCTCTTCTTCTTTTTCTGCTGCTTCGTCACCGGCGGGAGCGGCCTGCGCGGCTTCGGCTTTGGCTGGACCGGCTTTTTCTGCAGGCTGCGACGTCGTCTTCTTGGCAGGCTCTTTGCTCTGCTTCGGGCTGGTCTTTTTGTCCTGCTGGGGCGCTGCGGCCTGGAGCGACGCCGGACAGAAAAGGGACGCGCCAATCAGCGCGAATGTCAGAACCAGCGGCAGCCCGCATTTGAAGACGTAGTTAGAGCAACGCATGGAAAAAATCCTCCGGGAGGGATGGAATGTGCGTGATTTTTTGAACCGCACATCCTAACACTGATGCCGTCCGGTTCTTGTATAGCCGAGGCAGAGCTTGGCTCCCGGGAGCGGCGCAAAGGCCCCTCCTTTTTCTTTTTCCGCTGCTTCCGCTGCACCACGCGACAGCGTTTCGTCGCCGCGAACCTCGAAAAGCGGACCGTTGCAGGCTCCAGGACGAAGCGAAGCGAATTATTTTTGCTGCAAATTCCAAAACAGGATGCCAAACGAAACACCGCTTGTTCCTTAGCCCGACCTGCCGTGCGCCTCGTCATTTATTAAAGATTAAATACGGAATGGCAGCCAAACCTAAAGTACCCCGATAACAGAAAGTTAGGAGCGATTAATTAAGACATTCTAACCATGTTGACTCCCTGTTGGTACTTGCAGTATTTTCCTGGCCGCGCTTGGATCGTTCGGAGAAGCACCTTCTCCTGCGGTCTGGGTGCAACGGTTTTCCTTCCCGTCCACCTTTGGCAGACAGCTCCCAATCGTCTGCAGTACGGCTGAGTTCTCACGAATCCACAAATTCTCTAGAAAAAAGAATTGCCAGGAGGAACTCGCAATGACGAGTCGGAAATTTCCCTATTTTGTCGTAATCCTTGCCGTGCTGTTCTTTGCCGGAATGGCATTGGCACAAACCGATCCCGGAGTCCGTGGCGGCGGAGCCGCTGCCGGAGGACCGCTGGCGTCCGTAGCCGCCAACAACCCTGCTGGAAGTTTAGCGTTCTTCAACCAAACCTTGGGCACCTTCCGAGAGGTGGACTCGGTTTCCGGCACCATTGAAGCCGGCTCCGGCCTGGGACCGCGCTTCAACTCCCGCAGCTGCGCCTTCTGCCATGCCCAACCGGCCACCGGCGGTAGCAGCCCGGCGGTCAACCCGCAAGTGACGGACGCAACCGCAGACGGCGCCCGGAACACCATCCCAACCTTCATCACGTCCACCGGGCCGGTGCGCGAAGCCCGGTTCCCGTTCTTCTTTGATGCCTTTGGGAATCCGGACACCACTCGCCCCAACGGCGGCGTGGAAGACCTGTTCACCATCACGGGGCGCACGGATGCCGGCGCTTGCAGTCTCCAGCAGCCCAGCTTTGCCACCGCCCAGGCCACCGGCAACATCATTTTCCGCATTCCCACGCCGACCTTTGGCACGGGCCTGATGGAAAACATTGATGAGACCACTCTGTTGAACAACGCCGCCGCCAACTCCGGCTCGTTCGGGACCAGCGGCTCTTTTAACCGAAACGGAAATGACGGCACCATCACCCGGTTCGGCTGGAAAGCGCAGAACAAATCGCTGCTGATCTTTGCCGGCGAGGCCTACAACGTGGAACAGGGCGTCAGCAATGAAGTGTTCACGCAAGAGCGCCCGCTTCCCGGTGAAGGCCAGACGACCGGTCTGCCGGCGAACTGCAAGATCAACGGCACGCCGGAAGACATCACGCACTTCAACGCAACCAACCTGGATACGTCAAGCGACGCGGTGCAATTTGCCATCTTCATGCGCTTGACGGCCCCGCCGACTCCTAATACCACGACACCCGGCGGATCAACTTCCATCGCCGCTGGCCGCTCTCTGTTCACGTCCATCGGCTGCGCGGCTTGCCACACCGTGTCGCTGACGACGGCGGCCTCTAACGTCACGCCGAGTTTGGGCAACGCCACGGCCAACCTGTTCAGTGATCTGGAAATCCATCACATGGGCAACGGCCTGAATGACAATGTGGGCCAGGGCGGCGCCGGCGGTGACCAGTTCCGCTCGGCTCCGTTGTGGGGACTGGGGCAGCGGATCTTCTTCCTCCACGACGGCCGCACCAGCAACCTGATTACGGCCATTACGCAGCACGCCAGCAGCGGCTCGGAAGCTAACGGAGTCATCGCGAACTACAACGCGCTCTCCGCCACCAACAAGCAGAACCTGTTGAACTTCCTCCGCTCGTTGTAATGGTTGGTTGAACAATGTGTACCGGCGGGGCATGAAAGTGTCCCGCCGGGTCTTTTGACTGAGAAGGTCCACGCAGGCGATTTGTCCCATGAAGATGTTTTCCGTAATCAAAGTCGTTATTTTTCTTGGCTGCTTGAGTGCTGCGTCTGGATTTGCCGCGGATACCATCAGCGGCAAGGTCCGCAACCAGACAACCAACCGTCCCGTTGCGGGCGATGAAGTCATCCTGCTCCGCCTGGGACAAGGCATGGAAGAAGCGGCGCGCACCCGCACGGACGCGCAAGGCGCTTTCAGCTTGCCGGTCGCGATGGCCGGGGCACAGCACCTCGTGCGGGTCCTTCATGAGGGAGTGAACTATGACCAGCGGGTCGTCAGCGCAGCTCCGCTGGAGATCGCCGTCTATGACGCGGTGGCCAAGGTCCCTGGGCTGAGCGGCAGCATGGGAATCGCCCAGGTGGAATCCGACGGCGAGACGCTCAAAGTCACCGAGATGTACTCCATCACCAATGCGTCCAGTCCTCCGGTGACGCAGGCCGGGCCGCACAATTATGTATTCACCCTGCCGGCCGGGGCCACGCTGGATACGTTCGAAAACCGGAAGGCCGGCGGCGCGTGGGTGAACGGAGCCGCCGTTCCTATCAAAGCGCAGCCCGGCCGTTACGCAGTGGACTTTCCCCTGCGTCCGGGAGAGACGCATTTCAAGTACGTGTACCACATGCCTTACGCAGGCCCAGTCACGCTGCGGCTGAAGGTGGCGTATCCCATCAAGAATTTCGCGGTGGTTCATCCTCCCTCCATGAGCTTCAAGGCCCTGCGCCCGCAGGCTTTCGCCAGCGTGGGATTGGTGCAGGGTCTGCAGCTTGAGCAGGCCGTCAGCCAGCCGGTAGTGCGGGAAGTGCCGGCCTTTGAAATCGCGGGCATTGGCGTGGCGCCGCAGCCGCCTATAAGCGCCAAGGCAGCGTCGCCATCGTCGTCGTTGTCCATGGCGCCTTCAGGGACGACAGCTGCCAAACCCGCGGCCGTGTCAGGTCCGGCTTCGAAGTACGCACCGGAAGATTCCAACAGCGAGATGTGGGCGATCGGCTCAGGTCTGGTCGCGCTGTTCGCCGCGGGAGTGTGGGCGGTATGGCGGAGGAGAAAAATCCTTGCCGCAGCAGCGCCCGCCACGGGAAAACCATGATGCTCTTCCCAGGAGGCACCTTGAGAACGAAACTTCATATCGCCATATTCATCGTAGTATTTTTCATTTCCGCATTTGCTGTCGCGCAGGATGAAAGCCCCAAGGACGTCCCGCCTCCGCAGGGCGGCGATTTTTCCAGCAATCCAGAAGCGAAGAAGGTGCCGCAGGACGTGATCCTGGTGAAGGGCGCGGTGCCCAGCGCCAGCGATTCCGCCACCCCGCTGCCGGAAGGCGGGGCCATCACCGAGAAGATTTACACCAATGCGTATTTCGGCATGGCCTATGCTCTGCCCGCCGGCTGGCGGCAAAAGTTCCTTGGCCCGCCGCCTTCGGACAGCGGATACTTCGTGCTGACGCAGATCGAGCCGGGCAAGAATTTCAAAGGCCCTGATTCGGGAACCATTCTTATCAGCGCGCAGGACATGTTCTTCAATCTCTCTCCGGCTACCACGGCGCTGGAGTTGATCAACTTCCGCAAGAGCCGTTTGCTCACCGACTACAAAGTGGAACGGCTGCCCACGGAAGTCAAAATCGCCAACCGTTCTTTCGTCCGCATGGACTACATGTCGCCGATTGCCGAGCTGCACTGGTACACGCTGGCGACGCAAATCCGCTGTCATGCGGTGGAGTTCCTGCTCACCAGCCGCGATCCCGCGTTGCTGGAGAGCTTGGTGAAGAGCATGGACACCATGGTGCTCCCGGAAGAAGCTGCGCCGGCCTCGGGGCGCGGCGGCGGCGCTTTCCCAGTGTGCGTCAAGGGGTACGCCAGTCAGGACAACATCGTGAACAGGGTTGATCCGGTGTTTACGGAACGCAAGTTCAATCCCATTCCGGTGCGCATCGTGATTGACAAATACGGCAAGGTGAAACACGTGCACGTGATCAGCGCGTTTCCCGAGCAGAGTAAAGCCATCACCGACGCCCTGCTGCAATGGGAATTCCGGCCCTACCGCGTGAACGGCCAGGCGGTGGAAGTGGAGACGGGCATCGTGTTCGGTGCCGTGCGTCGTCCCACGACTGCACGCTCCGCAACCGTAAAGGACTAGCCGGAGATTTTCCGCCAGAGCCGGCCGCGCTTGACCCCATGCTGCGCGGCAGCGTATAACTCTCGTCACCTGGGAATGGGAAGAGCGGTGAGAATCCGCCACTGCCCCGCAACTGTAATCGCTCCAGGACCTGAGCAAATGCCACTGGGAAACCGGGAAGGCGCGCAGGCCCGCAATGGCGTAAGTCAGGAGACCGGCCGGGTAACTCGTAACTTGTTTTTTCTTCCGAGGGGGAGGAGACCTGCCATGATGTGTCTCTATCGTGCCGGCCTTGCGCTGGCGTTTGTCTTCACCGCAGTTTTCACCTTTGCCGCAAGCCCGGGAAGCATTCACGGAGCGGTGCGCGACCCTCTGGGCGCGGTGGTGCCGCAGGCCCAGGTAGAACTTTTTCGCGACGGCGCGCACGTGGCCACGGTGGCCACCGATTCCCAAGGCAACTACCGTTTCACTTCCATCGCGCCCGGACGTTACCAGGTGCGCGCGCAGGCGCCAAACTTTGCCGCCCAGACCAGCGACTCGTTTTACGCCGGCAGTGGCGCGGCCACGGCTGACCTCACGCTGAAGATCGGGGCGGTGGCGCAGCAGATTGTGGTCTCTGCCACCGGCACGCGCGTGCCGGAATCGCAAGTGGGCGCGGCCGTGAACGTGATCGCCGCCGGCCAATTTGAAAACAAATTGGAAACGCTGGAGCCCCTACGCCAGGTCCCCGGCGTGCAAGTGCTGCAAAGCGGACAGCGGGGCGTGAACACGTCGCTGTTCATCCGCGGCGGCAACAGCACGGCCAACAAAATCCTGCTGGACGGCGTCCCGGTGAGCGAGATTGGCGGGATCGTGGATTTTGGCAACGTGTTCACCACCGGCCTTGACCAGATTGAAGTTCTGCGCGGGCCCAACAGCGTGCTCTACGGCGCGGACGCGCTGGCCGGTGTCGTCAACCTGACCACGCGCCGCGGGACCACGCGGCTGCCGCAAATCAGTTACGCGTTTAGCGCCGGTAACTTCGGGTCGCTGAATCACGATGGCTCCGTTGGCGGCACCTTCAAACAGGTTGATTATTTTGGCGACTTCTCGCGCTTTGATACCCGCAACAGCGAACCCAACGCCACCTTTCACAACGCCACGTTTGCCGGCAACGCCG
>JBGPLR010000155.1:0-7230 GCA_041486545.1 Terriglobia bacterium | reverse complement strand
CTGGCCTTCGCCATCAATGAATTCTTACCAGACCAAAGTAAACGGCTTCACTTCAGCCGTTGCTGATTACGTAGCATATGCGCAAGAGCAGCTAAAAGAAGATTCGTCCCAATAGTCTTCACTATTCAACCCGGGATTGTTCTGACCGGAAGGCAGGTCGTCCTGAATATCAATTTCAGGATTGTCGCTGATTTTGCCTTCGTACAGTTGGGGATCAATCAGCGTGAGCGAGACTTCCGCCATGCCGGTGGGCTTGCGTTCGCGCGTGCCGGCAAAGATGACGTCCTCCATGCGCACGCCGCGCAGGCTCTTGGCGGACTGCTCGCCCAGCACCCAGGAGATGGCGTCGGCGATATTGGACTTGCCGCAACCGTTGGGGCCCACCACCGCAGCAATGCCTTCGCCCGGAAACTTCAGTTCCGTGCGGTCACAAAAGGACTTGAATCCGAGGATTTGTACTTTCTTCAGCTTGAGCAACTTCCAACTCCTTCAGGATGGCCAATCGTAACCCGGCAATGAGCAGGGCTGGTAGCGATTTAACTCCGGGTCGGATGGGCTGGAGTACACGACCCTAGCTACCGTTAATGTACCCACAGAGTAACCGGGGGTCAAGCAGAAGCCCACAATATATTGTGGATTTCCGGGTGGAACCCCAGCCTGTTGCACCGCCTGTGCAACAATTGGCCAAACCACACCGGTGAGGAATTAGATGAAGGAAGGAAGAACCGCGAAGAGCTATTCCGACTGTAGCGCAAATGGTGCAGTGAAGCAAGCGGGAAGCGCGAAATCTCAGCGCGCGACCTGCAGGGCGGGCGTGGTCACTTGGTGAGGAAAAACACGGCTGCAAAGGATGCAAGCGCAGCTCCCGCCTGGAGAGCGAGTAAACGCAGCGTCCGTCCGGGCGCCCGTGGTAACCACTTGATCAGGAAGAACGCCACTACCGGTATCTGTCCAGCCATGAGCATCTGCCAGAGATGGGCCGCCGTCCCCTCATCAGCCTCATGGACAACGCCGTAAATGGCAACGTGGCCAAGCACAATTCCCAAGGCGACGAGCGACATTGTCAGTGGAAGGAAGGCGGTTGGCTGCTTCATTGATGGGACGTCCATGAGCGAACCTCCAGTTTAGACACTACGGATCGAATCGATCCGGATCGTACTTCACGCGGTCCAGTTCGGCCTTGACTAGGTCTCTCACTTCTACCGGCGGCCGCTCGATTAACAATAGCGCTGATCGGAGATTTCGAGATTGATTGGGCGGAAAGTAATAGACAGGGGCTTCCTTCCCATCCTCTATTCCCGTCACTGGCACAAATAGTCCCGCCTGCCGTAACTCCCGGATGGCGGGAGAGAGGGGACCCTTTTCCAGTTGGTCATATTGGTCTCTCGTCAAATGTGCTTTGATGCTCCCTGCTAGAGCTCGTGCGGCCGGAGACAATCGTTCTAGGTCTCTCAGCTTGTTGAGGACGGAAGATGGGCGGTTTGATCGGGCCAAGCCCCTAAGTTGCGCGGAGACGGTCTCTTGCATCCTTTCAAGGGCCCTGTCCACTCTCTCTGCGAGTTCCGCGACACTCGCTTCGCCGCCTTTACCAGACTTTCCTTCCGGTAGGCTAAGATCGGAACGAACTTCTGAAGCTACCCCAGACGCAATTTCACGGGCAGCGCTTGCCGAGATTCCTGAATCCCGCGCCAGATTCCCGGAAAAAGACCCGAGCATCGCGTCCCAGGCGGCTTTTATTAGGCCCGAAGTGTCATCGGAAAGCCTTTCTACTGTTGATTCAATTCTTTGAAGGGACTTTACCGTAGCGTCGCTGACCTTTTCTGATCTGTTGTTCACCAAGATCGCAAAAGTCGTCGCGACCACAGATAAGACGATACTTACTATGCTAGATATCAACCCTGTCCAAAGAGCTATCTTGTCTACGTCGGTCATGAGCAAAGTCTAGCCCAGGCGTCACGGCCCTGGAAGTCTAAAGTTTCTTGCCGCATCATCGCTAATGAACGCTTCAGCCGGATGGCACCAGAGACCGGTACACGCCCAGCACTTTCTGCGCGAGTTCGTCATGCTTGAATTGCGCGCTGCGCAGCAGACCGCGGACGACCAGCCGTTCGCGCAGTTGCTTATCGCCCAACACGTTGCTCATGGCGTCGGTCAGTGCGTGCGTGTCCATGGGATCAACCATGATCGCTCCATCACCGGCCACTTCACCCAAAGAAGACCCGGTGCTGGTAATCGTCGGAACGCCGCTGGCCATGCTCTCAATCACCGGGAGTCCAAAGCCTTCAAAGAAGGAAGGGAAGACGAACATTTCAGCAGCGTTGTAGAAGAGCGGCAGATCGTCAAAAGAAACGAATCCGGGAAAAACCACCGATGACTCCAGCCCGAGCTCTTTGATCCTGGCCACCAGTTGTTCAGACTGCCAGTCTTTCTTGCCCACCAGCACCAGTTTTTCGCTGGCGCCCCGCTTGCGCAGCGCTGCGTAGGCTTCCACCAGACGAGGCAGGTTCTTGCGGGCCTGGATTCGGCCTACATAAAGGATGAAGGGGAAATTGATCCCGTAGGTCCGCGCCAGGTGCTCCTGGCACTGGGATTTGTCCCGTGGGCGGAAATCTGCGGAAGCGGCCAGATACGTGATGGTGATCTTGTCCCGCCGAACGCCGTAGCGGGCGGCAATGTCCGCCGCCGAAAACTCAGAGAGCGTGACGATGTGGTCCGCGTGGCGCGCCGTCCACCGCACCATCTTCTTCAGACGAAATGCTTCGCGCGGATGGAAGTACTCGGGATAGTGCTCGTACGCCAGGTCATGAATGCTGACCACCGTGGTGGGGCAGCCCCAGGGCGGGCGAACATACTGGCAGTGAAAGATGTCCGGCTTGATCTTGCCCAGCAAACGTGGCAGAGTCACGCTCAGGCGGCGCACCGGGTCCTTGGGGATGGGCACAAAACTGAAACGCGCGTCGCCCTGCGTGGCTTCCCGCGCCGCGTCGTGCGCGTAGAAGAGGGTGTACTGGTGATCACTGCGGTCAGCAACCAGCCCCGCCAGCAGTTGCCGGAAATAACTTTCGTTGCCGCCAGCCTGCGTTCCCAGACTGTGGACGTCAATCGCAATCTTCATGATAGGTGGCCGCGACTAGTGTATCGTGCCGCCGCCGCCCGGCCGGCTGCGCTGTGGTAAAGTGGCCGATGTTTATCGCAAGAATCGTTTATCGCAAGAATCTTGGGGACATAAGCGAATGCGCGCGCTCATTACAGGGGTCACCGGACAGGACGGCTCGTACCTGGCAGAGCTTTTGCTCGCCAAGGGCTATGAAGTGTACGGCCTGGTGCTCCCTAAGAAGAAGATGCGCCCGGGCGACGTGGAGGGGAGCAAGCAGATCGCGATCCTCGGCCCGCGACTCAAGCTGCTGGAAGGAGACTTGACCGACCAGAGTTCGCTCGACCGCGTGATGCGCGATGTGCAGCCCGGCGAAGTCTACAACCTGGCGGCGCAGAGTTTTGTGCCATTGTCATGGACCGAGCCGCTGCTCACCGCGGATGTGACGGCTTTCGGCGTGCTTCGGCTTCTGGAAGCCGTTCGCAAGCATTGTCCCCAGGCGCGGTTCCTGCAGGCATCAAGCTCAGAAATGTTTGGCAAGGCCATGTTGAACGGGGAGGAAAAACGCCAGACGGAAGCCACGCCGTTCCGTCCGCGCAACCCCTACGGATCAGCCAAGGTGTTCGCCCACAACATCACCGTCAACTATCGCGAAAGGCAAAGAATTTTCGCCTGCTCCTGCATCTGTTTTAATCACGAGTCGCCGCGGCGGGGCGTGGAGTTTGTGACGCGAAAAATTACCCAGCACGCCGCCCGCAGCAAACGCGGCCTTGCGGAAAAACTCAAACTGGGCAACCTTGACGCCCAGCGCGACTGGGGATTTGCCGGCGACTTTGTGCGCGCCATGTGGCTGATGCTGCAACAGCCGGTTGCCGACGACTTTGTCATCGCCACGGGTGAGTTGCATAGCGTCCGCGAAGTTTTGGACATCGCGTACTCGCGCGTTGGCTTGGACTGGAAGAAGTACGTTGAGACCGACCCGACTCTCGTCCGCACGGCGGACGAAACCCCTCTGTGCGGTGACGCGTCGAAAGCCGCAAGAGTCCTGGGATGGAAGCCGGAGATGAGTTTTCGAGCGATGATTGAGATGATGGTCGACGCAGATTTGGCAGGCGAGATAGGGTGACGCGCCCGTGCATGAGCGTAGAGTCAAGTTCTGGACCCATGCACGCGGTTGTTCTACTTATCAGCCATGGTTCCCGTCGGCGCCATTGCCTCTGCGACGCTGTTCCGATCACGCGCGATGTCGGCGATTACACGCGATCACGGCGATTCTTCCTCTACGCTCCCAGCTTCTCAAAGAACCGGATGATGCTCTCAATCCCTCGATAGAAATTAGGGATGTGGAACTTCTCGTTGGGGGCGTGCAGGTTGTCGTCGGGCAGGCCAAAGCCCATCATCACGCTGGGCAGGTTCATCACGTCCTGGAAATCGGTGACGATAGGAATGGACCCGCCGGAGCGAATGAAGACCGTGTCTTTCTTGAACACGTCGTGCATGGCTTCGGTAGCGGCCTTGATGAAACGGTTATCCGTGCTGACCACGCACGCCGGGCCTTTGCTGAAGACCTTGATATTGATTTCAATTCCCTTGGGCGTGAGCTTCTTCACCATCTTGGTGTAGCGCTTCAGGATGTCGTCGGGGTCCTGGTTGGGCACCATGCGCATGGAAACCTTGGCCGACGCGCGCGCGGGAATCACGGTCTTCGCGCCCGACGCAATGAACCCTCCGGGCATGCCGTGCACTTCCAGCGTGGGCCGCGCCCATGTGCGATAGAGTACGGAATATCCCGGCTCGCCGGTCAGGACTTTTGATCCCACCTCCGTCTTGCGATAGTGCTCTTCATTGAATGGCAGTTTCTTCCAGGCTTTGAGTTCGTCTTTGGTGGGAGCTTTCACTTTGCTGTAGAAGCCAGGGATCAGGACTTTGCCCTTGGCGTCTTTCAGCTTGCTGATGATCTCGATCAAGGCAAAGAATGGATTGGGCGCTGCGCCGCCATAGATGCCGGAGTGCAGATCAGTCTTGGCGCCCTGGGCTTCAATCTCGGTATAAACCAGTCCGCGCAGGCCGACGCACAGCGTAGGCAGGTTGGGCGCGAAGAGTTCCGTATCGCAGACCAGTGCGAAGTCGGCTTTCAGCTTGGCTTTTTCCTTGCGCACGTACGCGGCTATGGATTCGCCGCCCACTTCCTCTTCGCCCTCGATGATGAACTTGACGTTCAGCGGAAGCTTGCCGCCGTGGCCTTTCATCAGGGCTTCCACGGCTTTGAGTTCCATCCACAGCTGGCCTTTGTCGTCCACCGCGCCGCGGGCGTAGATATTCTGGTTGCGCTCGGTGGGCTCAAACGGCGGTGACAGCCACTCATTCAGCGGCTCGGCGGGCTGCACGTCATAGTGCGCGTAACACAGCACCGTCGGCTTGCCGGCAGCGTGGAGCCAGTCGGCGTAGATCAGCGGATGGCCCTTGGTGGGAATGATCTCCACGTTCTCCATGCCGATGCGGCGGAGATCGTTGGCGACGAACTCAGCGGCCTTGCGGACATCGTCCTTATGTTCCGGCGCGGTGCTCACGCTGGGAATGCGGAGCAGGTCTTTGAGTTCCCCTAGAAAACGTTGCTGATTGTCTTTGGCGTAACTGACGGCAGATGAGGCCATGTGATGATCCCTCCAGGACCAGAGATGAAAACCCTAAAGTATACAGCGCGGATTGCATCTGAGGCGCTGGCCAGGGTACAAACACTGAACATGAAGAGTACATATTGGACGATTGGAGCAGGTGTGGTCCTAGTGGCACCTGCTTATTGTGGGTTGATGTTGACTGGGGTCCCAACGCTTCTGTGTCCTTTTCCGACCGCTACCATCATTCCTGCTTTTGTTCTATCGTCATCCCGTTTGGAGTGGCTTGCGGTGGCAATTCCTCCCGTGCTGTTTTTTCAATGGAATCCGAGCCTTTTGCGCGGTCAGTCCACGGTTCCAAAGCGATCTCTAGCACTCCTGACAGTCTTAACCGTGCTTAGCATTGTGTTCTTCGTTGGGAGCTGGGAGTGGGGGTTGAAGTACCAGGGGCCACGATTTACCTATGGCGTGTGCGCGGCAAACTTTGGATGGCTAATGCTCCTTTGGGTTGTCTTCGTTCGGGGCTGGCGCAAGCCTTCGTTCTTCAATAATCTGTTGGCGCACTGGCTCTTGTTTGCGTGGCTGGGCTGGTATGCGTTTCCATATCTGGGCGAGCTTCCTTAGGCGAAGCGTTAAGGCTCAGGGCAGACCAGCAGCTTTGCGTGCATCGTTCCATTGAGAGTCAAGCCCGAGCCCTGTGATCCATTTCTCGATGTGGGCAAAGTCAAGTTCGTCCCCTCGCACTTTCAGAATTCCCGTAACATCCTCGATTTGTCGTAGCGATGCACCCATTTGGGCGTATTCCAGCGTGGCGATGATCAAGTCTTCCGGACTGACGATATAAAAGGAAACACCTTCAACCAGCGCCGCTCTGCGGCGTCCGAACTCTTCAACGCTGAACGGCCGCATCTTTTGGAAAATAAAATCAATCTTCAGGCCGGTGATGTTATCAATCAGGTTGAACGTTGATTTGCGTTGGCAGGCTTCGATGGCAGAATGTGGCGCGGAGTAGAATTCGTTTTCCGGTAGCAGGTCCAGAAGTCGTCGCACCTGGTCTTCGTCAGCGGCAACAATGAGATCAATGTCCAGGGTGGAACGTCCCATTCCGTAAACCGAACCTGCAAAAGAACCAGTCACCATATAGGGAATCCCGGCGCTCTCTAAAATGACGGAGAGGCGGCGGAAGAGCTCAGCAGCATTCATCGAACCCAGTCCGGCAAGGGCTCAGGATCAAAAGCGCGGCGATAAATCTCAAGCATTACTTCTTTTTCGGACCACTCAGGATGTTGGTCGCGTATACCAGTCTTCATAATTTCGCGCACGAACAAACTCATATCCAGTGCCAACAACAGACGTTGTTCCACAGTCATCGACCGAATGATCTTGATCTGCATGGCTTCGATTTCGGGACTGGTGTCGCTGATCGCCATATTCCGGATGTTACCACCGCACCCTCTATAATGGATAAGTGAGTTCAGAAATCATCGTACGCAAGCTGGCGGAAGCCGATTTTCCCACGCG
>JBGPLR010000154.1:0-7267 GCA_041486545.1 Terriglobia bacterium | reverse complement strand
GGCGGCAGCATTGAGCTGGATCAGGCCGGCAATCCTCACATCGCCTATTTTGACGTTGCCCACCTCATGGTCAAGTACGCCAGTTGGACAGCGCAGGGCGGATGGAAGTCAGAGGTGGTCGACAACATTACCGGCCGGGCCGACAACATTGAACGCGTCTCGCTGAAGTTTGACAGCAAACAACACCCGCACGTTGCCTATTGGGACAGCGGTATGGGCGTCTTGAGATATGCCACGATTACACCCAAGGGCTGGAAGGCCGAAACCGTTGACTCCGGCAACAACGTGGGACTCGATCCCTCGCTGGCGATTGACAGCCACGACGACGTCTACATCAGCTATTACGATATGGCCCACACCGCATTGCGGCTGGCGCACAAGCACGCTGCCGTGGCGGAACCACAGACGCGGGCCGAGACCGTCAAGCCGCAACCGTAGGAGTTGAGGATTTTCTTGGCGCTTCAGTGACGGCTTCTACGCGGGAAAAGCGCTCCGCCACTTGCGATACATGAGGACCGCCCAGAGTTGCGGCGAACGGTCCGCCTGGCCTGATTGATGCTGTTTCCAGATCTTGCCCAGCAACTTGGGATCAAGAATGCCATCGTCCTGGCCGATGATGTTGTCATAAGCCATCTCTTTGATCTCTTTGCGGAACCACTGGTCGAGCGGGATGGCAAACCCTTGTTTGCGGCGATACAGCACGTCGTCCGGCAAGGTGGGCGACATGGTTTTCTTCAGAATGTATTTGCCGTTGGTGCCGCGCAGCTTCAAGCTGGAAGGAATGGTAGCGGCCATTTCCATCAGATGATGGTCCAGGAACGGCGCCCTCACCTCCAGCGAAACCGCCATGCTGGCGCGGTCTACTTTGGTCAGAATGTCATCGGGCAAATAGGTTTTGATGTCAACGTACTGGATGCGGGTCAGCGGATCGTCCGTGCCGGCGTTGTCATAGTGCTTTTGGAAGACGCTGATGGAATCGTAGCCGGCCACCTGTCTCAAGAAATCAGAACTGAACAAGCGGGGCTTCTCATCCGGACGAAAGATGGAAAGCGAATTGAAGTAGCCTTCCAGCGGCGAGCGCGACAAGCTTTGAAAAGTGGCCCGGCCGCGAAACACCCGCGGCGCCCAGGAGAGCGGAGGATAGATCCGGCCCAGCGGCCCAAAGATGGCGCGCCGGATGGAGAGCGGGGCGATGCCACGCAGACGGTTCTCAAACTGATCAAAGTAGTAGCGGCGATATCCGGCAAAATTCTCATCGCCGCCATCGCCGCCCAGGGCCACGGTGACTTTCTCCCGGGCCACCGCGGAGACGTAGTACGTGGGGATGGCGGACGAATCAGCAAACGGCTCATCGTAATGCCAAGCCAGCTTGTCAATGACTTCCGTGGCCTGCGGATGGACGGTCTTCTCGTGATGATCGGTGGCAAATTGGTCGGCGATCTTGCGGGCAAAAGGCGCTTCGTTGTACTCCTCTTCCTCAAACGCGATGGAACAGGTGGTGACTGAGCCTTTCTTCTGAATGTGGCGCATCATGGCCACCACCGTGGATGAATCAACCCCTCCGCTCAGAAAGGCGCCTAAAGGAACGTCGCTCATGAGCTGGATGCGGGTGGACTCGCATAGCTGGTGGCGCAGTATTTCACACCATTCGGCTTCACTGCGATCTTCGCGAGGATGGAAACTCAAGTCCCAATAGCATTCGTCGCGCAGGGAGCTATCGGAAATGACCACGTAATGGCCGGGCTGGACTTTGCGGACTTCGCGATAAATGCTCTTCGGCGCCGGGACGTAGCCAAAACTGAAGTAGTCGAACAAAGCTTCATTGTCGGTGTGGACCGAGACATCCGGCCCGGCAAGAATGGCTTTCAGCTCTGAGCCGAAGAGCAGGCGGTTGGCGTCGCGATAATAGAACAGCGGCTTTTCGCCGGCGCGATCGCGGGCCAGAATCAGCTTGCGCTTGCGCGAGTCCCACAACGCAATAGCAAACATTCCCCGCAAATGGGTAAAGCAGCCCTCGCCGTAGTCTTCGTAGAGGTGGACGATGGCTTCCGTGTCAGAACGCGTGGCCAGGCGGTGTCCGCGGCCCAGCAACTCCTGGCGAAGCTCGGGGTAGTTGTAGATCTCGCCGTTCAGAAGGACCCAAATGCTGCCGTCTTCGTTGGAGATGGGCTGGTGCCCGCCGGCAACGTCAATGATGCTCAGGCGGCGATGTCCCAGGCCAATGCCGGGAGCCACGTAAACGCCGTCGTCATCGGGCCCGCGATGACGCAGCGTCTGGTTCATGGCATGGACGTCCGCGCGAGCCACGGGCCGGGATTGGTCGAACTCAAAGATTCCGCAGATTCCGCACATTCAGCTTTTCCTTCTTCCGGTACCGAAATCGTCCCAAGGCAAGCCTTCAATGGACGCAATTTCGGCGCACTTCAGTTAAAAGGCAAGTGAATGGCCAAACAGTCGCGGGTCGGGCGCTTAATGAATGAGTATCTGTATTGGATTCAACCAATTAGCGTGACGCATAGCAGAAAGGTACGCCTGCCGGCGACGTATCCTTTATATAGTGTGCAAAGATTTTCACATCAAGAACGTCCGGTACTCATCGGGCGCAGTTTCCGGGCCGCTATGCTGTTCACGCAAGGCGACTTAACTTACTACGCGCTGTGAGACCTTGGCAGGCCAGTTGCTCATAAGTTACTTGTTTACTGTCAAGGATTTAGAAAAGCAACCACGTGGCGAGCCAATGCACATCCTGACTTTCACCAGCCTGTTTCCCAACTCGAGCGACGAAACGCTGGGTGTATTCATTTACCAGCGGATGGCGCACGTCAACCGACGCCAAGGGAACAAGGTCACGGTGGTTGCACCGGTGCCGTATTTTCCCTCGTGGATCAAGTCTTCGACGTGGGGCGCGACGGCCCGCATTCCCCGGGTGGAGCAAATCGGAGAGCTTACGGTTTATCATCCGCGGTATCTGCTGCTCCCGAAAATTTCCATGCCCTTGCATGGACTGCTGATGTTTCTCGGCAGCTACCTGCTGGTGCGAAGGCTGCACCGGCAGATCAGCTTTGAATGCATAGACGGCCACTACATCTACCCGGACTGTTTCGCGGCGGTCCTCATCGGAAAGCTGCTGGGTCTGCCGGTGGCGGCGTCGGCACGCGGCACGGACATGAATCTGTTCCCTTCCTTCCGCCTCTTGCGGCCGATGATCCGCTGGACCCTGAAGAATACAGCCGGCAATATCGGGGTATGCAAAGCGTTGACCGATGAGATGGTGAAACTGGGCGTGCCGCCGGAGCGAGTGGCGGTGATCGGGAACGGCGTTGATCTGGGCCGCTTCAATCCGGTGGACCAGAAGCAGGCGCGCCAGGAACTTGGCCTGCCGGTGGAAGACCTGATCGTTGTTGCGGTTGGCGCGCTGATACCCAGGAAAGGTTTTCAGTTTCTGATTCCGGCGATGGCCCGGTTGGCGCCGAGATTTCCCAAGCTCGTGGTCTACATCGTGGGAAAGGGCGATACCGCGGAATTGCAAGCTCTGGCGCGAACCTGCAACGTGTCAGATCGCATGATCTTTGCCGGAGGCCGGCCCAACGAAGAACTTCGGCTGTGGTATAGCGCGGCAAACTTGAGTTGCCTGGTCAGTTCGCGCGAAGGCTGGCCCAACGTGGTGCTGGAATCGCTGGCCTGCGGAACACCCGTGGTGGCGACCGGACTTTGGGGAGTCCCGGAGATCCTGGTTTCCCCGGAGCTGGGAATCATGGTTGCGCAGGAACCGGCGGCGATTGCTGACGGGATCGGCGCGGCGCTGGAGCACAAGTGGAACCGTGACGCCATCGTTCGCTACGCGCGCACGCGCACATGGGAAACTGTCGCCGCGGAAGTAGAGAACTACTTAGTGCGAATCTCAGCTGAACACCGTAGTGAACATCGCAATGATATTGCCAATGCCCAAGGCCGGAACCAGTCCGAAGAAATATCTGCGAAGCTATCTAAGATCGATCAGTGAATGCATTTTTTTCTCGCGTGTGTAGTTTGTGCGCGCGCGAACCACGATGAAATAATTTTCAACTCCACAACTAAGTTGCTTTCAATCCAACGCAATTTCTTCTGCGAAAACTTTGGCCACTTCCTTGCCTCTATACCAATACCTGTAGTTGTTGAGCACCTGTTTTTCTTGTAGTGAGCCCGCTTCCGGCAAGTTCAATACATGCAAAGTTTTGCACTCTTGTAAGTGATGGCGTACGTGCTGTCAGCGCACTGCCCTTTGTATCCAGGGAACAAAGATTATTGCGGTGATTTAGTAGTGCGAGTTGCTTAGTAATAAGCCCAATTGTTCGAATTACTTTTGTCCCACGACCTTGAATTCATGTTGTGCTGATCGTTTGGACCCGGTGCTGTGAACTGTCGGCATCTCGTAGCGGCAAGTGCCTGACTGTATCGTTGAGAATGTGCAACTGACTTTTGTACGGGATAACCGGCCCAGTTGGTTTGAGCTTTTCTGCTGGGCGCTAGTGGCCTGAGCGCCAAGGAAGAAGTTGATGAATATCGCAGTCCCCTCTCGCAGAGCATCCTTCACCCGGTTGCTTTCCCTTGCGCCAATTCTTTTTGCGCTGCTCGCGTCCGGCGCGTTCGCGCAACTGAACGTCCCGCTGACGATCCAGGAAATGACGTATCCCGGCGCCACCGGAGTGGCGCGCACCAGCGACCCCCTGAGTGTGGGCGTGCCTTTGGCGAAAGGATTGGTGCCTTGCGCCAATGCCAACCCGGCGAGTTGCGCGGGGTTGTCGTCACTGGGGCTGACGGGGGCCACCATGGGACAGTTCCGCTGCCTGGTGGAATGGGAAGATCAATCCTGCAAGTGGGTGCTGGTTGATACGCAAGCGACTTTGACGGCCGGCGGCGTAAATACCGCGATCGCCCTGACCAATGCTGGCGCCGGAAACTTTGGCGGCGCCAATCTGGCCACGGACAACGGCACCAACATCACCGTAAACACCGGAGCAGCGCAGTACACGATCAAGAAAGCCAACTTCAACGGGCTGGATATTGTCGTGGCCGGCGGCAAGACGATTGTCGCCAGCGGGGCCAGCACAGGATTGGCGATCTTGGGCCCAGCCCCGGGCGGAACGTCCTGCGGGACCTGCACCACCACCTACACTTCCGCGAACGACGCAACTTCTACGGCAATCATTGAAGAGAATGGCCCGGTGCGCACGGTGGTAAAAGCGGACGGAGCGCACAAGGACGCCGCCGGCAACACTTACATGCGCTACACAGTGCGGCTCTATTTTTATCAGGGTAAGAGTTACGTGCGCGCGAATGTGAGCCTGCGCAACGCTGACAACGCTTCCACCGCCGCGAATACAGCGTACAAAGGATTCTCTGCCTACGAGCTTCGCGTGACTCCCACGCTGGGAACGGGCCGCGGCTTCACCTTTGGCAATGGCACGGCGACGCCCACCACCGGAGTCTTCACCGGCTCAGAAAACGCATACCTCTACCAGGCCTATACCAACCACATGGAGCACATCGACTGGGCTTCATCCACGGCATCCTTTATTGCTCGTTCTGGCGCGACCTACGCGCAAAACGGATACGAGATCACGCAGGGCGGCGCCAACCTGCTGCGCGGCACCGCGGTCTCGCCGGCCTCCAAGATGTTTGGCGATGTTGCCGACTCCACGGGAGCGGGCGTCATGGCGGGCGTTTATCTGGGAGGCGAGGTCTGGCCCAAGTCCGTGCAACTGCAGAGTGGCGGCAACGAAGTGCGCGTTGGCATTTGGCCCGACCAGACTCTGTACACCGGGACCTGTTCTCTCACGCCGTGCGCCAGTCCTTACTATCAGGCGTGGCCGCAGCACAGCATCCATGACGTGTATTTGAATTTTCACAGCGCGGCGCTGGCCAGCCCGCAGAACGAATTCCTGAAACAGCAGTTTTATCTGGTAGCGCGCGCTTCTGTGGACTACTACAACAGCACCAACGCGATGTTCAACGCGCTGATCAACCCCACGGAAGAAGACGCTTACTACCGCAATCTGACAATGTCCTGCTGCATCGCGGACTTCACTCCGAGTGTTTTTCGCTTTTACGTATGGCCGGCCACCAGCGGCAGCAATCAGGCGGACTTTGCGCTGGCGTTTATGCGTAACTTTATGGAACGCGGCTACACCGGACGCTACATGTACACGGTGAATCGTTACCGCTTCGATGCGGAGCAGGCGTTCCCGCGTTCCGACGGGTTTTCCTGGCGGACGAGCGGGAGCTCTCTGGATTCCTGGGGCTTCCCGACGGCGGGTTCCACCAACGGCGGCAATGCCAACCGCGCATGGGTGGACCAGGAACACGCGCACTGGTACGGCATGGTGGATTACTACCTGGCCAGCGGCGATGAGACCATTCATGACGCCATCAATGATGGCCCCAAAGACCGCTTCCTGAACACAACTGCCGCGTTGAATACCGGGGGGCTGTGGAATGAGCGCGCGATCGGAAACGAGCTGATCGCCATCTCCCGCATGTATCAGCTGGCAAGAGGCACCAATGATCCTGACGCTCCGGGCTTCCTGACGGTGGCGGACAAAGTGATGAATACGCAAGTATGGCCCGACCTGCCCAATCCGGCCGCACCCGGCGCGCAAAATGCCCAGGGCACAGGGATGAACCGGGGCTTCCATTACGGCTGCTGCGCTTCCGATACGTGGCCCAATCCGCCGGCGACCAGCGGCCCTGCGGGAGCGGGATCCGCACGCACCAATCACGTGTTCATGACCAGCATTCTGGTGCAGGGCGTGTATGAACTGGCAATCGCGCGGGGGACAACCTGGACCGGCACTGCAGGAAACGACCAGTACAACCGCGCGCTTGATTACGCTTACGGACTGGCCCATTGGGAACTGACGGAAGGATTCAGCGACAACGGGACCTGCGTTCCGGTACAGCAATGCGGCTTTATATATGCGTTGACGCCGGATTATCCGCAAACTCTGGGTCCGCAGATTGGGCAGGAGACGATCTGGTATCCATTCTTCATTCAGCAGCTCTACAAGGGCGACGTAGGTTTCTGGCAGCGCAAGCTGAATGTCCAGCTCAAGCAAGTTGATCAGGCGAACTCCGGCGGCACCTGGGACGAAAACGCGAACTACACGGTAAACCAGGCCATCTACTCCGCTCTGCATCCCGGCACGGCGGTCATGCAGGATGTGGCCATCACGGTCGCCAACAACGGCGGAGGCTCTTACACGATCAGTTGGGCGCCGCCGGCCGGCGT
>JBGPLR010000153.1:0-7282 GCA_041486545.1 Terriglobia bacterium | reverse complement strand
GCGAGGCGAGGTGGAAGGCGAGGACTCGGCTTCGGTGGCGGTGTTTGTGCATGACACGTTTCCGCCCGCCGTGCCGTCCGGATTGCAGGCGGTATTTTCCGGCGTCGGCCAGAAGCCGTTCATTGACCTGACCTGGACGCCCAACACGGACGCGGACCTGGCCGGCTACAACCTGTATCGTCATGCGGAGGGCGCGCCGCCGGTGAAGTTGAATGCTGAGTTGCTGAATACACCGTCGTCACGCGATGCCGGCGTTCATCCGGGAGCCAAATATTTCTACGCCGTAACCGCCGTGGACTTGCGCGGCAATGAGAGCGCGAAGTCAGAAGACGCAGCGGAGACTGTACCGAAAGAAAGCAATTAGCAAATGGCAAATAGCAATTAGCCAAACCGAACTTATTTCAGAAATGTCTTCTTCTCGGAAAGCACCGAGGATGGCAGTGTGATTTTTGATTCCCGTTTTAGCTGGCGGCACCCTTATGGATGGCGGACGAACCTCCGAGTGTTGCTGCCGATACCGTTCAGTAAGTTGATAGACAAGGGTGACGACTGTGAGTCCCATGGCGCGCAGCATTATTGGTACAACCAAGACGACCAACACAGCGGTTGTTACTACTGCAAGGTTGTCCGCCTCGGTCGGCTGTGGGAGCAGAAGTGAGCTCTCAAAACAGCCCACAACGCCAAAACGGACAACTGGCGCTGGAGAAAGACCAAAGGCTAATGGCCAAGAGCCAAAAGCTATTTGCTATTTGCCATTTTGCTAATTGCTCGATTTAAAGGAACCCTATGAAATACTGCCGCTTCATTTCTGCTGAAGGCCCCCGATACGGGATCATCGAAACCGTTTCCGGCAAGGACCAGATCACCCAGGTCGCGTCCGGCCGGGAAATTCCCGATCTTGGCACCGCCAAGAAGATCGCGCCGGTGCCGTTGGCGTCGGCCAAATTGCTGGCGCCGGTGCAGCCGGAGAAGATCGTCTGCGTGGGCCGCAACTATCGCGACCACGTGAAAGAACTGGGCAACAACGAGCCGGCCGAACCGGTGATCTTCCTCAAGCCGCAGACGTCGCTGATCGGCCCGGGCGACGAGATCGTCCGCCCGCAGCGGCTGTCACAGCGCGTGGACTACGAAGCCGAGCTGACCATCGTGATGGGCAAGCGCTGCCGCAATATCGGCGAGAAGGAAGACGTGCGGCCGTACATCATCGGCTACACCTGCGCCAATGACGTGACCACTCGCGACCTGCAGCGCAAAGACGGCCAATGGACCCGCGCCAAGAGCTTTGACACGTTTTGTCCCGTGGGCCCGATCGTGACCGACGAAATTGATCCCTGGGCTGGCGTGCGCGTGGAAAGCTACGTGAATGGCGTGGTGAAACAGTCGGAAAGTACCACGGCTTTCATTTTTCCTGTGGACGTGATCGTCCGCTTTTGCGCTGCCGTGATGACGCTGCTGCCCGGCGATATCATTCTTACCGGAACCCCGGCGGGAATTGGTTCCATCGTCGCCGGCGACGAGGTGACCATCAAGGTCGAGGGCATCGGCAGCTTGACGAATCCGGTGGTGGATGGTGACTAGAGTCACGCCGCTGGTCCGCGAACAGAAGGTCGATTTATCCGCGCCAGATGCGCCTCTTATCGATGCCATGAGCGTTTTCTGCACCGCATGAAAACTATGGTCACCTTGTGCTTTTCTCCACCGCAAGCGATTCTGGGTGGCGAAAAGCGTTATGACGACCATCAAAGACAAGCCTTGGCAGCTGCATTACGGCATCCGCTCAACCTGGTGGACGCTGCGCTGGCAGGGGCCGGTGTGGTTGCTGCGGGTTTCCCGGCTCTGGAGCTAGTGCCTGGCCGGCCCGCGCTGAACGGACCGCGGCCCGGAACAGTTCCCGGCGCGCTCGGCTTTCGCGAAGCAACTTGAGTTTTGGCGCTAGAGATTAAGGTCTCATGCGGATTTTCATCAATCCACAAGCATTGCATTATCATCTACACAATGGGCTGATCGGCTCTTGCTGGAGACGTTGATTCATGGATCCAACAGTTCGACTCTATGTTTTGGCTGGCGCGGGCGCCGCTGCTCTGCTGGGTGGCATGATCGCCTGGTCGCGCCGCCGCCGCAAGACCCCGGAACAGTGGGAACGCGAACGCCGTTTGCGCATCAGCGAAATCGGCCGCATCACTGACGGCACGGTGACCGACGTGAATGAAATGGACAACGCCAGCGGCTCCGGTGAAATGCAGCTCCTGATCTATCAGTATGACGTGGCCGGGGTCACCTACGAGGCCAGCCAGGACGTCACCAGCCTGCGCCACCGCGTGGACCTACACTCCTGCCGCTCCGGCCTGATGACCTCCATCAAGTACGACCCCTCCAATCCCGGTAATTCCATTGTGATCGCTGAGAATTGGACCGGACTGCGGAATTAGCGGCGTTCCGCCAAGAACTTAGGGATTTTTAGGAAATCTCCGGATCTGCTCCCATCAGCGTTCATCAGCGGTAAGGTCCACCTTCTGTTTTCCAGTATGAAGGCGAGCAAAAGACGAAATAATGCGTAGTAATGGAGAAGAGGGTGCGGTTGGGGGCGCGGACGAAGCGGCTACGGCAACAGCCAAAGCAGAATCCTCGCGACCCGCTTTACGTTCTGGAAGGAGCCAACGGCCCGCAAGCGCCGATCGCCGCCTCGTCGCCAGCATGTTGCGCTTGCTCCGCCGCAGAGTCGAGTTTTGATTGGTGAACTTTAGTTGGGAAAGGGCAAGGAAGCTGAAGCCGGTGCAAAGTCTCCAGCCTTCATAGCGCGAGATAAGAACGGAAAAGCTACTTCGTCTCCAGTGCCTCAACAATCCGGTCAAAGTCTTCCAGAGACGAATACTTCAGAATGATTTTGCCTTTGCCCTTGCGGTCCTGGATCTCCACCTTAACGCCCAGGCTGCGCTCCAGGCTACGCTGGGCTTCTCGTACGTTGGGGTCGAGCGCGCGCGCCGGCTTGCTTTTTTTGCCGTCATCCTGGCTGGGACTTGTCAGCCGCGCCACCAGCTCTTCCGTCTGCCGGACGGAGAGCTGCTTCTCCACAACGTCCCTTGCGGCTTTCTCCAGCTGCTGCGGAAGCCCGGTGAGCGACACCAAAACTTTGCCGTGGCCAAAACTCAGCGCCCCGCTCTCCAGCGTCTCCTGCACGTTGGCGGGCAGCTTGAGCAGACGGATGAAGTTGGCGATGCTGGCGCGGTCTTTGCCGGTGCGCGTGGCAATCTGTTCCTGGGTGAGCCCGAACTCGCGGCTCAAGCGTTCGAAAGCGCGCGCCTGCTCGATGGGGTTCAGGTCTTCGCGCTGCAGGTTTTCGATGATGGTGATCTCCAAGGCTTGCTCGTTGGAGATCTGCCGGACCACAGCCGGAATCGTCGTCTTGCCGGCACGGCGGGAAGCCATCCATCGGCGCTCGCCGGCCACAAGCTGAAACCTTCCGTTAGGTACAGGACGCAATACCACCGGCTGCACAACGCCGCTGGCGCGTATGGACTCCGCCAGTTCGTTCAGACCGTCTTCTTTGATACGGCGCCGCGTCTGAAAGGGGTTGGGATCAATCAGTTCAATGTCCACGTCCTGCGCGCCGCCGGCGCTTCGCATGCCGGGCACAACGGCGGTTGCAGAAGACGAGGATCGGCCGGGCAGCAGGGAATCCAGCCCACGTCCGAGCGCTTTGCGTTTGTCATTCATTGGTTCAGTCAACTTCCGTCCTCGCTCAAATTATCTATGTTCGCTAGTGGCCCACCGCCGCCACATTCCCGCCGTTCCATCAACTCCTTGGCCAGACGTATGTAGCTTTCCGCGCCGCGTGAGCGGACGTCATACAGCAGCGCCGGCTTGCCGTAGCTGGGCGCTTCCGCCAGGCGTATGTTCCGCGGGATGATGGTTTCCAGCAGCTTGTCTTCAAAATGTTTCTTCAGTTCGTCGGTGACTTGCTGGGCCAGGTTGGTGCGTTCGTCGTACATGGTTAGCACCACCCCCTCAATCTCCAGGCCGGGGTTGAAGCTTTGCCGCAGACGTTCAATGGTATCCAGCAGCTCGCTGAGGCCTTCCAGAGCAAAATACTCGGCCTGCATGGGAATGAGAACGGAGTCGGCTGCCACCAGCGCGTTCAGGGTCAGCAGGTCCAGCGCTGGAGGGCAGTCCAGCACGATGAATTCAAACTTGTCGCGGACGCTCTGCAACGCCTGGCGCAGTCGAAATTCCCGCTCGTCGGCGGGAACCAGCTCAATGTTGGCGCCCACCATGTTCTTGTGCGCTGGGATCAGACTCAGCTCTTCCAGTTCGGTGGCCAGCACCGCCTGGTCCGCCGTGGCTTCGCGCATGAGCAGGTGATAGGTGTTGATGCGGTCGGGATCGCGCGCAAAGCCCAGTCCGCTGGTGGAGTTTGACTGGGGATCGCAATCCACCAGCAGGCATTTGACCTCGGCCGCGGCAAAGGAGGCGGCCAGGTTGATGGCGGTGGTGGTCTTGCCTACTCCACCCTTCTGGTTGGCGACTGCAATAACTCGGCCCATGTGGGGATGCCTTGAAAGACTCCAGCTTCATCTCAGGCCAGATTCAGTCCACGCTGAAAACTTAGCCTCTGGTTGAATCTAGTTGAGTGGCGGCAAATCCGCAACGCCGCAATTCTGGGCAGTGCCGATTTCCCTTGTTCCACGTGGAACACAAGTCAGCCACTACCCATTGTGTTCCACGTGGAACAGTGTTTACTAATTGGATTCCTCGCGCCATGACGTTTGCCGTTAAGCCCACTTGGCCCTTGAATCAGCGGCCGGATAACCGCAGGAATTGGCCGAAGACGCATCTGAACTCGTCGCCAGACCACTTGTTACTGACTTGATTCCTCACGGCACTCGCCCCGCGCGATTCGGCGGGAAATCGCCGATAACTCAACGCCAAAACCACCAGGCATGTTATCTAAAATGGTTCGCAATAAGTCGCCGCTCCACTTGCCTGTATCCCAACCCACTCGCCTAATCTAAGTGAGACGCTTACAACGGCCTGTTTACCCTCCTCACTCCACTTTTACCATTTAGGCTCCTACGCGCTTGGTTCCCACCAGCAGCACCCGAGAATGCCCTCCCGGAACCGGCTCTGGATCCTGCCACTCTACCTCGGCACCGAGCTTGCGCGCCGCATCCACCTGCGACGCGCCGATCATCAGCGCCAGCCGCCCGCCTTCCGCCACCAGATTCATCGCGACGGGAAGCGATTTCTCAAATCTCTCAACCGCGCGCACCGTCACCAGCGCGCCGCGACCGGGATAGTTCTCCGCGCGATCGGCGAAGACTTTTGCATTCTTCAATTGCAGCGCAAAGATCGCTTCGTTGAGGAATGCCGCTTTCTTGTTGTTGGCTTCTATCAACGTCACCTCAGCGCCAGGGGCCACCATGGCCAGCGGCAGCCCGGGAAATCCAGCTCCGGAACCAACGTCAATCGCTGTGCCACTCCAGGTTGGCAAAAATGGCGTTTGCGCAAATGGCGTTTCCGATACCAGCCGCCCGACGGCAAAGAACGATTCGCCAAAATGCCGCGTCACCATTTCCTCTGGATTGCGCACAGCAGTCAAATTTACCTTGGCGTTCCACTTCACCAGAAGATTGAGGTACGTCAAGGTCTGCGCCAGCTGCGCTGCGGTCAGCTCGGCGTAAGGGCGCAGCAGGCTGGCGATGGCATTCGTATCCATGGCGACGTTAGTCCTGACCCAATCCGGCGGCGACCTTGCGCACCACTCCGGCCGATGCCGGCAGTGCGTCCAACAACTGTTTGGCGGTCTTATTCAGCAGCGGATGCCTGGCATCCGGCGCAATCTCCGCCAGCGGCTGCAAGACAAACCGTCGCTGGTGCATGCGAGGGTGGGGAATGCTCATTCCCGGTGTCTCCAGCAGCAGGTCCGCGAAAAGAAGGATGTCAATATCCACAGTCCTGGGTGCTTTGTTCACACCGCGTTTGCGCCCCATGGACTGCTCCAGCGCCAGCAGGCACGTAAGCAACTGCCTGGGTTCCAGCTCTGTCTTCATGGCCACCACGCAGTTCAGGAACCAGGGCTGCTCCTCTGCGACTTCCACCGGTTCGGTCTCATAAAGCGCGGAAGTGGCGGTAATCGCTCCTAACTCCCGCAAACGGCGGCGGGCTTCCGCCAGGTTGGCGGCGCGGTTACCCAGGTTTGAGCCCAGCGACAGGTAGACAGTGGTCATTCGCCTTTTTCTCTCAGGTATTCTACTGGCTAAGGGGCCTGTACCTGGAATTGAGCAGGGGCCGTTACGTTGGTGACCTAGGTTTGCCCCTTGGATTCCGATAAAGTTGCTGCATTATGGCTCTGCAAGCGCTCCTCCTCACTCGAGACCCTGACGTGCAAAAGACCATCAAGCGGGTGCTGGATTCCGCGAGCATTGACGTGGATTTTTCCAACAACGTGGAGCAAGCCCGCTTGGCCTTGACGCGCCGCAAGTATGACGCTTTTCTGGTGGATTGTGACGACATGCCGGACGGTCCCGCGGTCCTGCGCGAACTGCGGCAGGGAAAATCCAACCGCAGCTGCATCGCCTTCGCTCTGGTGAGCGGCCGGACTACCGTGCAGCAGGCCTTCGAAATGGGGGCCAACTTTGTCCTGGACAAACCGATTTCGCAGGAACGCGCTTCCCGCAGCGTGCGCGCCGCACAGGGACTCATCATGCGGGAGCGTCGCCGCTACCATCGCCATCTGTTGAAAGCCAGCGGGGCCATCATGGTGGATTCCGGCGCCGAACTGCCGGTGAGCATCACCAATATCAGCGCGGGCGGCATCTCGATTGAGTGCAGCCGCCAGCTTGACGAAGGCGGCGCCGCCAAAGTCCGCTTTCAATTGCCCGGCACCAGACGCTCGCTGGAAATAAAAGGCGAAGTCATTTGGACCACCACGGAAGGCCGCGCCGGCATTCGCTTCCAGGTCTTGGCTGTGGATGTGAAAAAGGAACTGGATTCCTGGCTGGATAAGCGCACACTGCCTCTCGGCAACGGCGCCATGTTCATCAACGCAACTCTCTAATCGAAGATCGGCACGCCAGATCGCAACGCGCCAGATCTACCGCGAAAAATCTTAAAATCTGTCTGCAGGTATTACTGGCGTGAAGCCGCGCCCGCGGTCACCAGTGCGTCCGCGCCCGCCGGGGCGGCGGCCATCGTGGTCTCTTCCCACAGTGATCTGTCTTTCAACAAGCGCGAAACCAGCGCGGCGTGCATGGCATGGCCGGCGCGATCGGCCACGATCCGGCCG
>JBGPLR010000152.1:0-7298 GCA_041486545.1 Terriglobia bacterium | reverse complement strand
CGCGGTAGGGACGCAGCACCGCTTCAATGGTGATTTCGTCTCCGGCCCGCGCTTCAGTCAGATCCGTGCGGGCAATTTCCAGCACGGCGGAACGGCGGTCGTGCTCCAGGCTGAAATCCAGCGATACCCCGCCGACTTGTGGCGCCTGGAACGGGTTGTCATAGATTCGTCCAAAGCGCTCGCCCAGGGCCATGGCCACGGCGAAGGCCGTCGGCATGTTGTCTGACGGAGAGAACAGATTGGCCAGGCGGACGTCGGGATACCCGGTCACATGGATGCTTCCGTTCATGCGATAAGTGGTTTCTTCGCTGTACTGGTTCATGCCCATCAGCGAGTTATAAACCGTGGCCATCATCATCAGCGGCGTAAGCCGCGCGCTGTTGAGCACTTCATAGTGAAATTCCTTGGCGCCGCTGTCGCCGTGGATGGTCAGGGTGATAGGGATCATCTGCGCGTCGCGATGAAACCGCCCCAGGATCCCGGTCCGGCGGTCCTGCACAAACGCGCCCACCGGTTCAGTGGTATTGATGATCTTGAACGAGCCCAGCGGCGTGGCCAGAGTAGTGATCACGCTGGCTTTGGTCATGGGCATTTCCACCATGCCATATTGCGTAATGGGATGGCCGCAAGCCAGAAGATGCTCCGCGTCCATATAAGTGACGGTGCAGGTCGCCGCCACGTCCATGTCGCCTTTGACCAGGACCGCGCTCACGGCAGAACCGGCTTCCATGGGTTCCGGCTGCTTCTCATTGCTGGCCGAGCCCGCGCCCATCACCGGAACCACGCCGGCCGCGACGAACTGGGGCGCAAACAGCTTGATGGTGGCTTCATCGAATCCGTTGAACACAATTGGCGCGCCAATCGGCTGGAGGATTTGCGCGTAGCTCTGCAAGTCATTTCCGCTATTCCCGCCCGCGGAAACGGCGCTCGGGCTGCCGGTCTTCTTGGCGTTGTCCGGCCGCGGCGCTGAACCTGCGGGTGGGATGCTCCGGTCAAATTCGTTGATCTCCAGCATCTGCTGGATCGGCGTAACGCCGGCGATAGGCTCCTTGCTGAAGGTCCCAATCCGGTAGGCGATGGCCCCCAGCAGCTTGCCGTCAATGTAAACCGGGCTGCCGCTCATCCCCGAAACTACTCCGGTATATTCGGGCTTCTCTCCCAGCAGGCGCACCAGCACCACGTCATTCCTGGGGCCGTTCATGTTGCGGAGCAAACCCAAAACTTCCACGCCCATGGCTTCCGGGCGCACGCCTTCAAACACCGTATACGCCACACCTTTCATGCCGGGGCGGACTTCATCCACTGTCATGAACTTGATTTGGCTGGTTGGAATCTTGCCGGCGGCGTTCGGGACGGTTTGGGGCGATGCGAGGCCGGAAAAGATGAAGAGAGCGACGAGTAAAACAACAGCTTTTTTCATGGGCTCTTTCAGTACAACTTGATGGATACACTCATTCCCGCGGGCCCGGTACAGATGCTTCCCGGAACTCGCAAAAAAGGGCCTCTGACAAGTTGCGTTCGTGCATCTATACTAATGGACAAATCCTACAAAAGGCACCTGGAAATGTACCCGATATCTGGCATTAAAACGCTTAGTTTTCTCAATGCAGTCCCCCGCCGGGCAGCCTTGCTGCTCATCACCATCGCTCTTTGCCTGGCCTTGCCTGCGGCGCTTATTGCGCAGAGCCAGCCGTCGCAATCGCCCAGTCCCACTCCGTCCCCCACCCCGGCGAAACAAACCGGCAGCGGAGAGGCCGGAGGTCCGCAGGGCGATATTGGCCCCATCGCCATTCCCAAGAAGAAAGACGAACCGCCCAAGAAAGAGGAAGCGCCCAAGGGCCCCAAGAAAATTGAGGGTATGCCGGAATTTACCCTGCGCGCCAGCGCCGCACTGGTCACCCTGGATGTGGGCGTGCTGACCAAAGACGGCATATTCGTCCCTGGACTCAAGCAACAGAATTTCCGCGTGCTGGAAGACGGCGTACCTCAGACCGTCACCAGCTTCGGCCAGACCCAAGCGCCCATCACCGCGGTAATGCTGGTGGAGTTCTCCAAGAACTTTTACGCTTTTGCCGCCGACTCCATCTACGCCTCCGCGACCTTCGCACAAACCATGAAGAAGGAAGACTGGATTGCGCTTATTACCTACGATATCCGCCCGCACATCCTGGCCGACTTTACCCAGGACAAGCGTGATATCTACGAAGGGCTGCGCAGCCTGCAGTTTGCCATGTCCGCGGAGAGCAATCTTTTCGACGCGCTCTATGACACCATTGACCGGCTGGAAGGCGTGGAAGGCCGCAAATATATCATCTTGATTTCCAGCGGCCGTGACACTTTCAGCAAAAGGACCCTGGACCAGATGCTCAAAAAGATCCAGGCGACCAAGGACATTGCCATTTACACCATCAGCACCGGCCAGGCCCTGCGCAATTATGCTGAGACCCATGGGCTCATGGGTTACCTGTGCGGCATCACCACTTTCAACTGCAACATGGAATTTCTCCAGGCTGATAATCAGCTCAAGAGCTTCGCCAAGATGACCGGCGGCCGCTATTACCAGCCGTTATTCTCCGCCCAGTTCCGGGAAGCATTCGGCGATATGTCGGAGGCCATCCGCAACCAGTATGCCATCGCCTACCACCCGAGCAACACTACGCAAGACGGAGCTTTCCGGAAAATCAAAGTCGAACTGGTGGGCCCGGACGGCAGTCCGCTGAAAATGCGCGATCAGAAAGGCAAAGACGTGAAGTACCAGGTAATAGCGCGTGACGGCTACAAAGCCAAGAGAGAAGTGGAATAAGGCAGATTGGTAATCGGGTAATTTTGTAATCGGGAAATTGAGTGTTGACTGCAGTCGTCCCGCTCGTGACAATCCCCGCGGGGCGCTCAATTTCCAAATTGCCAAATTATCCGATTACCATTTTTGCTCTAATGAAAGAAGTGTTGTAGCACCAAGAACATTCCTACCCCCGCAAACACCGCCAGCGCCACCAGAGTGCCCGGCTCGCGGTTGACTTCAGGAATCAGGTCAGAAGCCGCCACGTAGAGTGTGACTCCGGCGGAGAGCGGCAGCCCGGCCGGCAGTGACCGGGTGAATACGGTGACCGTCAATACCCCAAGAAAAGTAGCAAAGCCCAGCAGGGCAGACGCCAGCCACGCCACTTTTTTGCTATGGCCACCGGCCAGCATGATGGACGACGCGGTAAACCCTTCAGGAATTTTGTGCAGCAGCACCGCCAGGGAGATGACCCAGCCCAGCCAGCTTGATACCAGAAATCCAGAGGCGATGGCGATGCCGTCAAAAAAAGTGTGGATCACCAGCCCGAAAATTACGGAGTAAGTGCGATGGTTTTGCGCGAATTTTTCTTTGTGGGTCTCTTCGCCAAAATGGAAGTGCGAGGTGACGGTGTGTTCAAAGAAGTGGACGATGAAATAGCCCGCGAGCAGCAGCAGCGGCGCGTTCGGCCCGGAGACGCGGATGCTTTCCGGCAGCATTTCCAGCAGCGACGTGCTCAGCATGAAGCCCGCGCCCACCGCGATGAAATATCGCAGATACCGCTGGTCCCAGTCTTTTTGGACAATCACCGCCCCGCCAAAGGCGTTGGCGGCGGCAGCGAGCAGTCCCAGCAAGATGCTTGTTGTAATGGAGCCCATGAAACGTTGTTTGCCCGATTCGTCCCTGAGAATTACCCGCTGTGGCGGATGTGCATGACGTCTCCGTCCTGCACGATGTATTCCTTGCCTTCCAGACGCAACAAACCTTTAGCGCGCGCGTTGGCCTCTGATCCGGACTCCAGCAGCTTGTCCCAATGAATGGTTTCGGCGCGGATGAAATGTTTCTCTAAATCAGAGTGGATGACCCCGGCCGCGGCCTGCGCGCGGGAATTCTTCGGCACCGTCCAAGCCCGGCATTCGTCTTCGCCGATGGTAAAGAAGGAAATCACACCCAGCAATTCGTACGTCTTGCGGATCAGTCGGGTGAGGCCGCTTTCCTTCAGGCCATAACTGGCCAGGAATTCCTGCGATTCTTCGTCGCTCAGTTCCGCCAGGTCGGCTTCCACACGCCCGCAGATGGCGGTGGCGCCGGCGTTCTTGCGTGCCGCGATTTCCGCGAGCTTGTATTTGGCCACAGCCTGTTCCAGATCGGCCCCCAGGTTGGCCGATTCGTTGATGTTGAGCACGTACAGGATCGGCTTCTGGCTCAGGAACATGAAGCCGCGGATGCGTTTCTCATCGTCGGCGGCCAGCTCCATTTCGCGCAGCGGCAATTCTTTCTCCAGGTGTTCTTTGCAGCGCTTGATGAGATCAAACTCGCGCTCCAACTCCGGGCTCCTCATTTTCTTCAGGTCTTTTTCCAGACGCTCCTGGCGTTTTTCCACCTGGCCCAGGTCGCTGACGATCAGGTCAAAGTCCACGCTCTTGGCGTCGCGCAAGGGATCAATCTCGCCTACGTGGGCGATGGCTGGATTGTCAAAAGCGCGCAGCACGTGGGCCAGCGCGTCCACCGTGCGGAGGTTGGTGAGGAAGGCGGTCTCCTTCAGCGCTTCCTGGCCAATGGCCGCCACGTCAGAGTATTCCACCACGGCGTGCGTCAGCTTTTTGGGGTTGTACTGCACGGCCAAGCGGTCCAGACGGTCGTCTGGGACCTTGGCGATGCCCAAGTGGGCTTCCCGCGGGTTGGCGAATCCTGAAATGTCAGCCTTGGTCAGGATTTTGAACAGAGAGGTCTTGCCCACCTGGGGCAGCCCGATGATGCCTGTCTTCATTAGTTCCTGTCGCTCCGCTCCAAACCGCCAGCGGGCCTTGTACTTTGTAAGCTCTATCCGCGTCTGATGCAGCGGGCTCGGCGCGTGGTCGGCCTCGCCCTTATTTCAAAGGGCAATAGGCAATCAGCCGTTGGCGATCAGCCTTTGAGTACGACTCAAAATTGTATCAGGACAACAAGGCTAACCTGTTATAGGGGCAGGGAAAGCAGAGTTTGATAGAGAGCAAAGGTCGGAAAAGATACTTAGTAGTTCGTTGAGAGTTTACTTAAACCTTCGCGCGGTGAGGAATACTACGATCAATCCGCACAAGAACACGCCACCTTCGCTCCGGGTGGACCAGACGTGAAGCCGGTTGAATTCCACGCGCCGCGGATTGGATGGGGAGATGTTGTCAATCACGCCCATATCTTTCCGCAATGCGGCCATGCGCGGAGTGATCGCGAAGAGCGAAATCAGCGTCAGCGCCAGCATCAACACAGCCAGGACGTGAACGCCGGAAACAGTCCGGAACTGCGCGTACTGCATCCGGTTGTGCAGAAGCGAGCAAAGCAGAAAGACCAGCCCGCAAACGATTCCTATCCAATGCAAGCGGCCCAGGCTGGGATTTACCACGTTGCCGGCGAGTTCGCGCGTGGGAAGAACGGAAAACACCGTTGGCGCCAGGACGAAAGAGAAGAAGATGATCCCGCCGATCCAGGTGATCAGCGCCAGCAGCATCAGGGTGCGCAGCCAGCTCATACCGGCACGTGGACGCTCTGCACAATGTCCTTGATGATGATCTCGGATTGCTCGGACTTTCTCAGCGTGGAAGAGTAGCGGGCGTTGACCACCACGCGATGGGAAAATACCGGCACGGCCAGGGACTTGAAGTCCGCCGGCGTGGCAAACTTGCGCGCATCCAGATAGGCCATGGCCTGGGCGGCGCGAAACAGCATGAGAGCGCCGCGGGGCGAGACGCCCAGCGCCAGAGATTCAGATTCACGCGTGCGCTTTACGATTTGCAGCGCGTAGTCCACCAGAGAATCGTCCACCTTCACCTGGGTGGCTTCCTGCTGCATGGACATCACGTCTTCTCCGCTGGCCACCGGCTTCACATCGTCCAGGCGCGCGGCGCCGACTTCAGAACGCAGGATTTCGCGTTCACTGGCGGCTTCCGGATAGCCCATTCGTACGCGAAGCAAAAAACGGTCCAGTTGCGACTCAGGAAGCGGATACGTGCCGTGGTGTTCCACCGGGTTCTGCGTCGCCACCACGATGAAGGGCTGGGGCAGCGGATGAGAGTGGCCGTCCATGGTGACCTGGCCTTCGTTCATGGCTTCCAGCAACGCGGACTGCGTCTTGGGCGTGGTGCGGTTGATCTCATCGGCCAGCAGGATGTTGGTGAACACCGGGCCGGGCTTGAATTCGAATTGCTGTTCTACGGCGGAGTAGATCGAGATGCCCAGGACGTCAGAGGGCAGCATGTCAGACGTGAACTGAAGGCGCTGGAACGTGCAGTCCAGGGCCCGCGCCAGCGCGTGCGCCAGCGTGGTTTTGCCTACACCGGGCACACCTTCAATCAGGAGATGTCCGCGCGCCAGCAGCGCGACCAGCGCCAGGCGGACCACTTCGTCATTGCCGCGGATGATGCTGCGCAGGGACTGCTCAATTGCTGTGGCGCGAGTGCCGGGAGAGGTCTGAATCTGAGTTGGAGCCATGGGCTTGGATTCTATTGTATAGCCGCCGGCGCCCCCTGGGGGGCCGCCGACCCTGTCTTTGTTGAATGGCCTTACTGCTTGAACGCTGCTGCCTACTATGCTTGCACAGGTTTGTTCATCTCAAGTTACTCAAGGCGTTGCGTCCGGTTCCGAAAGTAACCAGAAAGCGGCCTTAGGCCGCTAGCCCCCAGCCTTGAGCGGAGAGCAAGACAATAATTGCATCTCCACCGCGCCCGGGGCGTCGTACTTCATGCTCAGCCTGCAGGAATGAAGCACAAGGGTCTTTATTTAGTATGCTATTCGGTCGAGTTTTGCACTGCTTCTGTAGTCACTTGAACCAGGATGGCATATCAACCCTTAAAACGCTGGGCCTCGCTCCTTGAGCAACGGGAAGAGCAGGTTTTTCTGGCGCTGACCCTTCTGATTGGCGCGCTGGTCGGAATTGCTGTTGTCGGATTCATCGTATTAACCGAGCGCCTCGGTATGCGGCTCTATCCTGTCGGCAGTGCTGCCTGGAGGCGCGTGATGATTCCCATGGCGGGATCTTTGGCCATGGGTTACCTGCTATACCGCTACTTTCCTCATGCCCGGGGCAGTGGCGTACCCCAGACCAAGGCCGCCCTTTTTGCGCGTCAAGGCTACATTTCGATCCGCACCGTCTTGGGCAAGTTCGTATGCACCGCGGCCACTCTGGCGTGCGGAATTCCGCTCGGCCGGGAAGGTCCATCGGTTCAGGTGGGCGCCGGCATCGCTTCGGTTCTTGGCCGTCTGGTGGGACTGCGTCCTGACAAGGTAAAGGCCCTGGTGCCGGTGGGAGCGGCTGCTGCGATTG
>JBGPLR010000151.1:0-7318 GCA_041486545.1 Terriglobia bacterium | reverse complement strand
GAACTCGGCGCCATCAAGCCCTGGGCTGGCGGCGAGTACGTTTACATCCGCGACGCTTACGGTTCCCTGCTGGGCTTTCTCTACGCATGGACCTGGTTCCTGATCGCCAAGCCGGCGTCCATTGCCTCCATCACCACCGGCATGGTGGACGTGCTCAGCACGTTCCCGCGCCTCAACTTTCTCTCCAGCGTTTTTTTCAGCGTGCACCTGGGCGGCGCGCATTCCATTGACGTTTCTTACGGCCACCTGGTGGCGATTGCCGCCACCATCCTGATCTCCGCGCTGAACTACATCGGAGTAAAGAAAGCCGGAGGTTTCCAGTTGGCGCTGACGTCGCTCAAAGTGGTGATGATTGTGGCCATTGTGGCCGTCGGTTTCACCGCCGCCTCCGGAGGCTGGGGCAACTTTCACACCACGTTCCTCGGCGCCAAGGGCGGCATGGCTGGATTCATGGCGGCGCTGGTCGCCGCGCTGTGGGCCTATGACGGCTGGAATGATCTCAACATGGTCAGCGGTGAAGTCCGCAATCCCGGACGCAGCATTCCCATTGCGCTGATTGCCGGTGTGGCCCTGGTGGCTGCGCTGTACATGGGCATGAACGCCGCCATCCAGTACGTGCTGCCCTCGGCGACCATCGCCGCCACGAAAGTTCCTGCGTCGCTGGCCACGCAGATCGCCATTGGCGCCGGCGGGGCTGCGCTGGTCTCCGCGGGCATGGCGCTCTCCATGCTGGTCACGTTGAATGGCACCATCATGAGCGGCGGCCGCGTGCCTTTTGCCGTGGCCCGTGACGGCTATTTCTTCAAAGCTCTGGCGGAAGTGCATCCGCGCTTTCACACGCCGTCACTGGCGATTGTTGTTCAGGCCGTGATGGCGATCATGCTTCTGTTGGTCGGCGGCGCATTCAAAGACCTGTTCTCACTGGCGATTTTTGCCGAATGGCTCTTCTACATGATTGCCGCCAGCACCATTTTTGTTTTCCGCGTGCGCGAGCCCAACATGCCGCGCCCCTACCGCACATGGGGATACCCGGTGGTCCCGGCGCTGTTCATCATCGCCGCGGCGATTTTGCTCTATTACACGTTCATGGACAACGTGCGAACTTCGTTGGCAGGGACGCTGGTGATTCTGGCGGGCGTGCCGGTGTACTGGTGGTTTGCAAAACGAAGAAAAGCCGCTTAAGCGACAACGACAAGGCCTGGGAGACCACCATCTGAAATCTCGAGCGGAGCGAGAGATCCCTATCACCGCACCATCTTTGGGAACATACCCCTCAAGGATCTTCGAGACTAATAGGGATCCCTCACCCGCGAAGCCCGCGGGTTCGGGATTTCAGAAAAAAGCCCAACATGTGCCCGCGGCTGCTCTAGCAGAAGAAGCAGTGACTACACCCTGCTGAATTCCACCGCATTCTCTCCCGGCGGCGAAGGCTTCGCTCCCGTCAGGCGCTCGTAGACCTTCACATATTCTTTGGCGGACGCGCCCCAGGAAAAATCTTTCCTCATTCCGTTGATCATCAGCTGCTTCCATTTTGCCTTGTTCGCAAAAGCGTGCAGCGCTTGCTGGATGGCGTTGAGCAGCGCCGGACCTGAGTAGCTGGCGAACTTGAAGCCGGTCCCCTGCCCGGTCTCCGGGTCCCACTGCTCCACCGTGTCGTCCAAACCGCCGGTGGCCCGGACGATGGGCACCGTCCCATATTTCAGGCTGTACATCTGGTTCAGGCCGCTGGGCTCGTAGCGCGACGGCATCAGAAACATGTCGGCCCCCGCCTCAATTTTGTGGGCCAGCACGTTGTCGTAGGCGATTTTCACGGCAAACTTTGCCGGAAACTGTTTGGCCAGCTTCAGGAAGAGGTCTTCGTATTCTTTATCGCCGCTGCCCAGGATGGTAAAGATCACCTGCAGCCATGACAGCTGGCCGGCAATTTCCGTGATCAGATCAAAACCTTTCTGCGCGGCAAAGCGCGACACTATGCCGATTACCGGTAGTGACGCGTCCGGGCTCTCCAGACCAAACTGGCGCAGCAGGTCGTACTTGCAGCCCATTTTGCCTTCCAGTTTGTCCGGGTGATACTGGCAAACGGTGAGCTTGTCTTTGGCCGGGCTCCATTCCCGGTAATCCACGCCGTTCAGAATGCCGGTGAGACTTCCCGCGCGGCTGCGCAGCACACCCTCCAGGCCAAAGCCAAATTCGGCCGTCTGGATCTCCTGGACGTAACGCCGGCTCACCGTGGTGATATGGTCCGCGGAGGTCAGCGCGCCTTTCAGGAAGTTCACCTTGCCCCAGAATTCCATCTTGTCAATGGTGAACAGGTCCCAGGGCAGCATGAGCAGCGGCAGCGTGTCCGCCGGAAAGATGCCTTGATAGCCGATGTTGTGGATGGTGAACACCGTGGTCGTGTTGCGATACACCGGATCGTCGGCGTAACTGGTGCGCAGCAGGATAGGGACCAGCGCTGACTGCCAGTCGTGGCAGTGAAAGATATCCGGCACGCCCAGGATTTTGGCGGCTTCCAGCACGGCACGCGAGTAGAGCGCGAAGCGCTCCGCATTATCGGGATAATCGCCTGCCGAGGTCCCGTAGAGAGCTTCGCGATCGAAGTAGGGCGGGTAGTCAACAAAGTAAAACTGCACGCCGCCTTGCTTGCCGCCGTCCAGAACGGAACAGAAGCGGTATTGGTCGTCAAAAGGAATAGTCACGCTGGGCAGCACGACCCGGCCGTTGTTGAGCCGCGTCTGCCTGTACTTGGGGAGATAGACCGTAACCGTGTGGCCCAGTTCCGTCAGGGCCTTGGGGAGCGCGCCCACCACGTCCGCCAGCCCGCCGGTCTTGGAGAACGGCACGCACTCAGACGCGGCAAAGACAATATTCATGGGGCCTCCAGGGGTCCTTGGGACACAACAGCGGGCCGGCACACCCGTAACTAAGAGGAGTCTAATGCCGGGCCAGAAGCAGGGTCAATCTACAGAGAGGTACCTCCCTGATTACGTTTAGATGCTGAACCAGTGGGGCCGCAGCCGCAAAAGAAGCCTGTTTGGCCAAGGCTCGCAACCCGGCGCGGGCGCCGCCGCTGATAGGATTAAGCAAGGAGCCTGCTTTGCCGGCCAAAAAAGCCAAGCTGGGACAAAACTTTCTGACCGACCCCGACGCCGCGGAGCAAATCGTCTCCAAACTGGGCGACGTCTCGCATTCCGTAGTGATGGAGATCGGCCCCGGACGCGGCGCCCTGACCGACTTGCTGGCGGAGCGTGCCGGGCATCTGGTGGCCATCGAACTGGACCGCCTCTTGGCCACCGAGCTGCGCTACAAGTACTCGCGCTATCCCAACGTGGAGATTCTGGAGGGCGACGTCCTCAACATTGACTTCCGTACCGTCCTGAAGCGGACGGTCGGGCCGCTTAGCGATTTGCGTCCTCTAAAACCCTCGCGCGCGCGGGTGGTTGGCAACCTGCCCTACTACATTACTTCTGACATTCTGCTGCGCCTGTTCGACTTCCATGACCAGTTTGACGTGATGGTGATCATGGCGCAGCGCGAAGTGGCCGAGCGGGTTGCTGCCAAGGCGGGTTCGCGCGACTACGGCCTGCTCTCCGCCACGGCGCAGCTCTATTGCAAAACAGAACTGCTGTTCACGCTGCCGCCAGGCGCGTTCTCGCCGCCGCCCAAAGTCCATTCCAGTGTGCTCCGCCTGACCGTTGCTCCCAGGTTTGAAGAGTTGCAGGTGGCGGCAAAAGATTTCATTCCGTTCTTGAAGACCGCTTTCGCCATGAAGCGCAAGACTCTGCTGAACAATCTCAAGAAATATTTTCCTGAAAGCAGAATCAAAGCGGCGCTCAAGGAAGCTGGGGCGCGCTCCGATGTAAGAGCGGAGGCTCTTGCGCTGGACAAAACCGCCGAAGTCTTCCGGCTGCTCCAGCAACCTTAAAAATCTTTTCTGTTGGCTTGCGGTTCCTAAAGGTTTTGGTTTCGCGAACCGGAATAAGAAGCTCTTATTGCACGCCGCTCTGTGCCAGCAACCGTTTGGCGCGCTGCCGGGCGATGTTCAGGATGCCCGAGTCGTTAGCGATGCTCTCCAGCAGAGGAGCAATCAATTGCAACTCGGCCAGATCGCGCGATTCAGCGTTCGCTTCCGCTGCTTTCAGTTCTTCTTCCATCCCCAAACGGTCAAAGCGGCGCAGGAACTTCAATTTGCGTCCGTGTTGCAATGTAGCGGAGATGCCGCGGAAGATCTGGCTGAGTTCCTGGATCGCCTGGTCCTCGGAATAGTTGAACACGGTTTGAAAATGCCGCGTGGCGTCGGCATAACTCAGGGTCTTTTTGCCGGTGCTGGCGATGGCGTGTTTGTGGAAGTCGAAATCGCCTTTGAAATACTCCGCATGCTCGGCCAGCTTGAAAATCTTTTCCCGGTTGGCTGCGGACAGCGTGAAGTCCAACTGGTAGTCTTCGTCGTTGGACGTGCTGTCCTTGTCGGGTCGCGTCGGGCTGCTGGACGCGTAGTGTGCGCTGCCGTCCGGCCTTACCGTGATGCTGTACTTCTGCGGGGTGGACGCTTCCCAGTCGCACGTAAAGGTAATGGTGGGGACCGCCGCTGACGGCGCATTTGCCGCGGTCTTGGGCGATTGCCCCGCCGCAGCCAGAGCCAGCGCGGCCAGCGCCAGACACCAGAACCAACGTTTCATGACGTTGCCGTTTGCGAATCGAGCTTGTGGTAGCGCATCAGCGTGGACGAAGTATGAATGTGGCATATCGCGATGGCCAGCGCATCAGCCACGTCCGCGGGTTCGGGCAGCTCCGGCAGATTGAGCAGCCGCTTCACCATCTGCTGAACCTGGCTCTTTTCCGCGCGGCCATAACCCACCACCGCGGATTTAATGGACAGCGGAGAATACTCCGCCACCTGCAGCCCGGACCACGACGCCGCCAGCATGGCCACGCCGCGCACTTGTCCCAGTTTGAGCGCCGACTTGACGTTCATGGAGTAGAACACGTCCTCAATGGCCACCATCTCCGGCTGGTGTTCGGCGATGACCGCCGTCAGCTCAGAAAAAATCTGTTGCAGCTTGTTGGCCATGGGGTCGCGAGGCTTCAGCTTCACCGCGCCCAAGGCGCAGCATAAGAGGTGGCGGTCAGCGTCTTCTTCCACCACGCCGTAGCCGGTATACTCGCTGCCGCAATCGATGCCCAGGACGCGCATGAGTGTTTAGTTTAACCCAATTCTCAGTCTGAAAAAGATCCTTCTGAATCAACTACATCCGCGTGGCACAGGGGGCCCCGGACGTCATCGGAGTTAGCACGGCGGGGTGGAGGCGCTCCTGCCTGTGCCGTTTTCTCTTTTCCAAACCATGTGGACCGCTGGCGCTCCTCGCCTGCGTCTGCTTCCCTCAGCAGCACCTTGGCTTGCGCACCGTCGCGGCTTCTCTCTCGCACAGAAAGGCACGATAGCTCTCCACCGATCTTGCCGACCGCGTACGCGTCAAGAATCGCTCGTATGGTGCTTCGTCAAAGACTTCACGCAGCACAGAGCGCACAATGCCGAATGCGCCTCTGGCCAATTGCCAATTGCTAATTGCCAATTGCTTCATAGCGCATCCTCCGCCAGCCGCGTCGCCACGAACGGGGCTTCCTGTGTCCCTGCCGCGCGCCGGCCGGAGATCACGTTCACCCATACCGTCGCCGACTCAATCACAATCACGCTCACCAGCACCATCAGCAGCCCGCACACCACGGCATCCAACCGGTCATTGAAAATGCGCCGTGCCAGGTCGGCGGTGGCGGGTCCGGCGGCGATCATGCGCGCGTGAGCCAGAAAGCCGATCAGCGGATTGGGATCAAACATCTTGTGCCAGGAAGCAGCAAAGGTCACGGCAATCAGCCAGCAGAGCGGCGCCAGTGTGACCCACATGTAACGCGCGCGTCCCATCTTGACGATGATGGTCGTGGCCACGCACAGCGCCACCGCCGCCAGAAGCTGATTGCAGATGCCAAACAGCGGCCACAGCGAATTGATTCCCCCCAGCGGATCGCGAATTCCCTGCCACAGGAACCAGGCCCAGGCCAAAACCACCAGCGTGCTGGTGGCGAGAATGCTGGGATACCAACTGGTGCGGCCCATCGGTTTCCATATGTGGCCCAGCGCGTCCTGGAGCATGAAGCGGGCCACGCGGGTGCCGGCGTCCAGGACCGTCAATATGAACAACGCCTCAAACATGATGGCGAAGTGGTACCACAGGGCCATTACCCGCGCACCGCCCAGCGAGTCAGAGAAAATCTTGGCCATGCCCAGCGCGAAAGCGGGCGCGCCGCCCGTGCGAAAGAACAGGCTCTTCTCGCCCACGGCGCCAGCCAGCGTGTTCATCTGGTCGGCAGTGACGGGGAAACCCCAGCCGCTGATGGTCGCGACGGCCGCCGCCGGCGATCCACCCACCATCCCCGCGCCACTGTTCACCGCGAAGTACGTCCCCGGCTGCAAGGTGCACGCGGCGATCATGGCCATGATGCCGACGAACGATTCCGCCATCATCGCCCCGTAGCCGACCATGCGCGCTTGCGGCTCGCGCGCGATCAGCTTGGGCGTGGTGCCGCTGGAGATGAGCGAATGAAATCCGCTGATGGCTCCGCACGCGATGGTGATAAACGCAAAGGGAAACAAGTTGCCGGCAAACACCGGCCCGCTGCCGTCAATGAAGCGGGTAAGCGCGGGCATCTGCAGGTGCGGACGCACCAAAACAATTCCCATCGCCAGAATGCCCACCGTCCCCAGCTTGACGAAGGTGCTGAGGTAATCGCGCGGCGCCAGCAGCAGCCACACCGGCAAAGCCGAGGCCGCGAAGCCATAAAGAATAATGAGCACGGCCAGCGCCGTCGCGCTCAGGGTAAAGACTCCGGCCAGGCTGGGCGATTGCGACACCCACTGTCCGCCGAAGATCGAGAGCATGACCAGCACGAATCCAAGAACTGATGCTTCCAGCACGCGCCCCGGCCGCAGGTAGCGCAGATAGACGCCCATCAGCAGCGCGATGGGAATGGTCATGCCGATGGTAAACACTCCCCACGGACTGTTCTTGAGCGCGTTGACGATCACCAGCGCCACTACCGCCAGCAGAATGATGAGGATCCCCAGCACGGCAATGAACGCCACTGTCCCGGCGGTCTTGCTGATTTCTTCGCGCGCCATCTGGCCCAGAGACTTGCCGTCGCGCCGCACGGAGAAAAGTAGAATCACAAAGTCCTGCACGCAGCCCGCAAAGATGGCGCCGACAAGAATCCAGAGCGTGCCCGGAAGGTAGCCAAATTGTGCGGCCAGCACCGGCCCCAGCAG
>JBGPLR010000150.1:0-7322 GCA_041486545.1 Terriglobia bacterium | reverse complement strand
CTGGCACTCACGCCCAGATAACTCAGAAACATCCGCGTCAGTTCGCGCCGGAGCGCCAAATCGTCTTTGGGCAAGAAGGCTTTCAAAGGTCCCAGGTCAAGCGGCAACACGATAATTTCGAACAGCGCACTGATGACCATCATCAGGCCCATTGCGATCGCCGCGCGGGGATCAGGATGCTTGATTTCTTCGCGGTGGGCCAGAAACAACTCCACCACACGCTCAAAAGAGCGCACTTCCAGCTTGGTGGCCTTCTTCCAGAATGGAGTGCCGGACCGGCCTTGCACGAACATCCGCAGAGCGCGCAGCAGAGCGGCATTCAAACGGTAGCCCAAGACCATGCCGTTGATGATCTGTTCCGTGAACACCGGCAGCGGAATCTGTTTGACGGCTTCGGGCGTCATTCCGGTCCGGGTCCTCTCTTCTTGACGTTCCAGTATCCCCAGGATTGCCGCTTCCAAGAGAGCTTCTTTGTCATGGAACCGCCGGTAGACCGACCCCGGCGTGAGCCCGGCATGCTGGGCGATACGCGGGATGGTGGTCCCCTCCACGCCGTGCTGCCCCAGCACCTCGGCGGCGGCCTTCATCAACTTGCGCAGCGACTCGCGGCTGCGGGCCTGCTGCGGTTCCAGTGTCTTTTTCGCCTTGGGCATCGGCTCCTTTATATCAGCCTTGCGCGGACGGCGTCAGGGAACAAAGTTCTTGACATCCGGCTATATGTAAATGTAAATTCACGTTTACATAATACCACGGCGGAGAAAAATGGTCATTAACGCAGCCGTTCCGCAGACGAAAGAAAGCAGATTCTACGCAGGGCTTTACCTGCGCACGCGCAAAGGCACGCGCTTCTGGGGATGGGGACAGCCCGAGTTGAATGAAAAGCAGGACCAATCCCAGAATCAAGCGCAGGATGTGACCCAGAACGAAGGCCAGAATCGAGCCCAGAAACAAACCGAAAGCGAGCGCCCCTGGGCCAGCCTGGCCGAATGGCTGCGTCAGGCGCACTCGTCCACCTTTGCTCAGAACGGCAAGGTGTCGCCGGAGTCGAGCCCTGCGGGGAAAGCGCAAGACGCCGAGCGGGCGTCGCCATCACAGCAGCCTGCTCAGGCCGCGGGTCCCGGCGCAAAACGCAGATTGCGTTTCGTCTGGGACCGCAAATTTATCGGCTTCGTCATCCGCTAATAGAACCGCACCAGAAAGGACATTCCCATGGCCGCAGCCGCCGTTCCCGTACCCGATGCGCCCAACGTTCAAGCAAAGCCGCCGCACCCGTTGCGCGAACGCAATTTTGTCATGTGGTGGCTGGGCGCAAGCATCTCGCTGCTGGGCGACCAGTTCTATATCGTCGCGCTGCCCTGGGTGGTATTGCAGCTTACCGGATCGGGCTTGGCGATGGGCACTGTCGCCATGGCCGCCGGAATCCCGCGCGCCGTGCTGATGTTGTTAGGCGGCGCGGTCACGGACCGCACGTCACCGCGCAAGGTTCTCATGGCCACGGCGTCCGCGCGGACGGTGTTCGTCGCCGCCATCGCCCTCCTCCTCTGGCAGCACAGCTTGTTGCTCTGGCACCTCTACTTGCTTGCCCTGGCGTTTGGCGTGGCCGACGCGTTTGCCTTGCCGTCTTCCGGCGCCATGCTGCGCTCGCTGGTTCAGCCGCAACAACTGCCCGCCGCCAACTCCGTGTGGCAGAGCAGCGCCTTGGTGACTGGAATCGCCGGCCCGGCGCCTGCGGGACTAATCATGAAAGCTCTGGGCGCGGCGTGGGCCTTCTTTATTGACGCCATCAGCTTTCTGTTCATCATCGGAGCGTTGTGGAAGCTGCCCGATCCTCCACAAAACCAGCCCGCCGCAGGCGTCAAGCCCAGCGTGTGGAGTTCCATTGGCGAAGGCTTGAAGTACGTGACCAGCGACGTTGCGCTTCGCTCGCTCATGCTGCTCACCGCGGTCCTGAATTTCTGCCTGGCCGGTCCCATGAACGTGGGGCTGGCTTACATGGCAAAAGCCCGCTTCGGCTCGCCCGCTTCCTTCGGCGTCTGGATATCGAGCGTGGCCGCAGGAATGCTGGCAGGGATGCTCCTGGCCGGCGTACTCAAATCAAAACGGCGCGGGCTCTTGCTGGTTGCCATCACTTCCGTCCTTGGCCTCCTCACGGCCTGCATGGGGTTGCTCCCCGGGCTTTGGCCGGTGGCCGCTCTGCTGGCGGTGATGGGATGTTTCAGCGGCTTCATTAACGTACAGTTTCAATCCTGGTTCCAGCAGCGGGTGGAGCGCGCGGTGCTTGGCCGCGTGATCAGCGTGATTATGGTTTTCAATCTCGGCCTGGCGCCGCTGTCCATGGCGGTGGCCGGCGTTGCGGTCGGCTGGAGCGCCAAATGGATGTTCATCATCGCCGGGCTTGCGATGGTCGTTGTATCCGCGTTCGGCGCGCTACAGAAGCCGGTGCGGGAGATTGCGTAGAGTCGTTCATCAGTGCAACGTGCCAGGACGGCGAAAGGGGACTTTAAACAATAAACGTCATCCCGAAGATTCGGCGCGATTCGGTGCAAAACCACCGGTGTACAATTCCTCACGTTAGCCATCCTCATTTATGTTCCGGGAATAGGAGGCACTCACGTGAAGTTCCAACGCTCCACCATCGTTCTTGCCGCTTTCGTAGCGCTGGCCATCTTGGCGACCGAAGCCGCGCAGCCTCAACCCGCGCGCCCGGCTGCCACCGCGCCTTCACCCATGCTTGTCCAGGCCGGAGGCCCCACGCAGTGCCGTATGGCGATTCGCGGCGTCAGGCAAGGCCAGTTCAAAGGGCAAAACACCATGCGCGGACAGGAGAAATGGATCCCCTGCTCGCAGTTCCTGCTCTCGCTCACCGCGCCCAGGGACAACGCTACCGGCCAAGCCAGCGGACGCCGGCAGTATGCTCCCATCGTGGTCACCAAGGAGTGGGGCGCTGCGTCACCGCAGATCATGAGCGCGGCGACTTCGAATGAAGTTTTGCAGCAAGTGGAATTTGAATTCGTGAGGACCAACGCCCAAGGCATGGAATACGTTTTCCAGACGGTGACGTTGACCAACGCTACCATCTCGGCGTTCAAGGAATACATCGGGTTCCCTGACGCCGGCGAACCGCCGAATCCTCACCCGCTGGAAGATGTTTCCTTTACCTTCCAGAAAATCGAAATCACCAACAACGATGGCAAGACGACGGCCGTGGATGACTGGAGCGCGCGCTAGGTTGAGCGCCAGTCAACCCAGCAGGAAGGCCAGTATACCGGCGGCAGAGTCCTGCCAGGAATGGCTGAGAATTCCCGGAAGAAGGCTCTTGCGCCACCGCGCGAATAAGGCGATCAGCAACCCGTACCAGAATTTTTCAATCATTCCCACTGCGCTTTGGTTGTAACCGTGAGCCAGGCTGAACAACGCTGCTTGCAGGACAATCGCCGTCGAGATTCTCCCGCTGATGGCATGGAACTGCCTAAGCAAATAGCCACGAAAGATCAACTCCTCCGTAATTCCCGCGCTCACGGCAACCGGCAAGAAAGCAAGCAGTTGGACGAGATCCTGCGGCAAAAGCGAGCCGCGCGTTTTGTAGCTTGGGCCGAAGAGAAAATACAGCGCCGACACAAAGAGCACGTCTATCAGCGAGAAACCGACGCCCAGAGCGAAATCGCGGAAGAAATCCTGTTTCGAGCGCCAGCGGACGCCAATTAGGTCTGTCACCTTGGTTTTTCGGAACGCCAACCCAGCCACGACCGCCATGAAGGCGATCCACTGAACCTGGAGCCAGGCAAGATAGATGAGCGGCATGTCAGCCGGCACAATGCGTGGCATAAAGCGCTTCAGTGAGATAGGAGCCAGGAAAAACAAAACAACCAGAATCGTGTGCCAGACCGGCGCTATCAGAGCGGGCTTCTGTGTTTCTTCAGGCTGGGCCGCAATCTCAGCCGGCATTCCACTCTCCAGCCATCTCGCGATCCTCCGTCAACAGAGCATACGCACGTGTGCAGGCGTGCCACTCCAACTCGTCGCGGTTGACCAAGCGGCGGTTTGTTACCTCGTGGAGGAACTGGAATCGCATTCAATACATCTCCCGCGCCGCCACCACCGTATTGCAGTGGATGGTCACCGTGTCTTCCACTTTGCGGGCGTAGCCGCCGGCAAAGGTCACCATCACCGGGACGCCGCGCGTCTTCGCCACCTTCAACACCAGTTCGTCGCGTTTTTTCAGGCCTTCGATGGTCATCGCCAGGCCGCCGAGCTGGTCTTCTTTATACGGGTCAGCGCCGGCGATAAAGCACAGCAACTCCGGCTCAAAATTACGAAACGCCGAGCTGAGCGCCTGGTCCAGCCAGCCCAGATATTCTTCGTCGTTGGTGGCGTCGGGAAGATGAACGTCAATTGAAGACGGCGGCTTGTACGCCGGATAGTTGTGCGCCTGGTGCAGCGAGATGGTAAAGACTTCCAGTTCGCCGTCACTGGCGCCCAGCATGTCCAGATCACTATTGCTGCGCCGCAAGTCATGGCGAAGTCCGCCGGCGCTGGGCAGATTACCCGGCCTCTTTTTGGGAGGAAAAATCGCGGCCGTGCCATTGCCGTTGTGGACGTCAAGATCCACGGTCATGGCCCGCGTAATTTTTCCTTCCTGATGCATGCGCTTGATGGCCACGGCCACATCGTGCACCACGCAGAACCCTTCACCGTGGTCGGGAAACGCATGATGAAATCCCCCGCCGATGTTGAACGCGATCCCGCTGCGCAGCGCCAGGTCCGCGGCAAGAATCGAGCCGCCGGCCGCCAGCCAGAAGGCTTTGACCAGCTCCGGCGAATAGGGAACTTCCATCTGCAACTCTTCCATGGCGGAAAGAGTTCCGGTTTTGAGCTTTTGTACGTATTCCCTGGTATGCACCAGCAGAACGTCTTCATCGCAAGCGGGCTGCGGCGCCACAAAGTCTGCCGCTTCGGCGATGCCGGTTTCCAGCAAGTGACGATGGATCATCCGGTACTTTTCCGCCGGGAACACGTGGGCGCCGATGGGCAGGTAATAGTCGTCACTGTAGACCAGCTTGAATGGGAGCATCGCTCGTTCAGACTAACGCGGGCGGGGCGTGGCTGCAAATGATCCCGAGCATGGTACGCCGCGGATTTCTTTGTTAAAATCTATAAGTAATACCAATCTTTCCCGTCCAGGGTTTTCCGGAAACTATTTTCAATCTGTAAAAACCACACGGGCGAGGAGTGTGCAATCGAGTGATGCGCGGCAAGACGGCGGTGATTATCGGCGCCCAGTGGGGCGACGAAGGCAAAGGCAAGATCGTAGACGTCCTCTCGCATAATTTTTCCGTGGTGGCCCGCTACGCCGGCGGACACAATGCCGGCCATACGGTCATCATCCAGGGCAAAAAATTTGTGCTGCAACTGGTTCCGTGCGGCGTACTGCGCCAGGGCTGCCGTTCCGTGATCGGCAACGGCGTGGTGCTGGACCCGCTGGCCTTCCTCAAAGAAGTGGCCATGCTGCGCCAGGCCGGGGTGCAGGTGGACGGCAACCTGTTCGTCTCCAACCGCGCGCACGTGATTCTGCCCTACCATCGCATGATTGAGATGGGCGCGGAAAACGCGCCGGGACGCGTGAAGATCGGCACCACGTCGCGAGGCATTGGCCCGGCGTATGAAGACAAGATGGGCCGCCGCGGCCTGCGCGTGGCCGATTTGCTTGACGCCAACCTGCTTAAGAGCACCATCGAAAACGCCTGCGCTGAAAAAAATATGATCGCGCACGCGCTGTTCAACGCCGATCCTCTGGACGCCGACAGCATGTACCGCGAATACGCGGAAGCCGCAGAGCAGATTGCGCCGTTCGTCACGGACACGGCGCTGCTCATCAACCAGGCGCTGGACCAGGGCGAATCCGTGATGTTTGAAGGCGCGCAAGGGACGATGCTGGATATTGACCACGGCACCTATCCGTTTGTGACGTCGTCCAGTTCGACTTCCGGCGGCGCGGTCACCGGCACGGGCGTACCGCCTAACGCCATTCAAAACGTGGTGGGCGTGACCAAGGCATATTGCACCCGCGTGGGCGGCGGACCGTTCCCCAGCGAGGTAGACGGCGCAGTCGCCGACCAGCTTCGCGCGCGCGGCAACGAATACGGCGCGGTCACCGGACGTCCGCGGCGCTGCGGATGGATTGACCTGCCGCTGCTGCGCTACGCGCAGATGATTAACGGCGTGAACTGGTGGGTCATCACCAAAATGGACGTGCTGGATGAACTGGCGGAAATCCCGGTCTGCGTCGGCTACAAGATCAACGGCAAGAGAACGGACGCGGTCCCCGCGCTGGCCACCGGCTTTGAAACCGTGGAATGCATCTATGAAAAAATGCCGGGCTGGGCGACGTCCACGGAAGGCATCACCAGTTTTGAGAAGCTGCCCAAGAAGGCGCAAGAGTATTTGCGCTTCCTGGAGAAAGAGAGCGGCGCCAAAATCGGCATGGTGTCCACCGGTCCGGACCGCGACCAGACCATGGTGATGCCGGAGTTTGCCGCTGAACTGGAAGCGGGCAAACCAAGAGCCGCCGCGCCCAAGGCCAAAACCGCGAGGGTGCAATGATCGTATTGAAGGTGGACATGCTGGTGAAGCCGGGGACGCAAGAGAAGTGCAAGGAGTACATCCGCATCTTGCAAACGCATTCACGCAAAGAGCCGGGATGCGTAATGTATGTGGGGCACCAGTCCATGGCGGACCCGCGCAAATTTCTCTTCTATGAACAATACCAAGACCAGGCCGCGCTGGACGCGCACCGCAACGCGCCCTACTTCAAGCAATATGTGACCGGTGGCCTGGACCCGATCATGGAAGATCGCACGCGGGAGCTGTACACCGCGGTGGAATAGAGCAGAATGATCGAGATTCATCGCTTGCGCGGGGGACGTCTGCCTAAAGGCCCGCAATCCCGGCAAGCCGGGACCGCTAGACGCTGATACCGCTAGTGGGCCAGTTTTTCAAACTGACACACTACCCTGCTAAAATCGGCAACCGCAGCCCATGACGCGCCCGTCATCACTTTTTCCGCGCAATTTTCGTAAGGATTATCCTCACGCCGTCCGTGGTGACGGCTGCTGGGTTTACACCAGTGACGGCCGGAAATATCTTGACGCTGCAGGCCAGGCGGCGGTGGTGAACATTGGCCACGGAGTCGCTTTCGTCGGGCAGGCGATGGCGGATCAGGCGGCGCAATTGGCGTTTGCCCACACCTCACAATTTCACACGCCGGTGGCGGAGAAACTCGCGGAGCGGCTTCTGTCGCTGGCTCCGGCTGGAATGCGCAACGG
>JBGPLR010000149.1:0-7370 GCA_041486545.1 Terriglobia bacterium | reverse complement strand
GGCAGTAGCTGTCAGCGTCATCAGGACTTTCTAACGGAGTTTGCAAAATTGAAACCAATAGCGTTACCCCGGCCTTTATGCGTTGTGCTGCTCGCGTTCGTTCTTGCCCTGGTTAGCAACGGACGGTGCCAGGAAACTGAAAAACCCACGGAGAAGTCCGACGGGAAACCGGTTCAGCAGGCCGATGATCCTGCCAAGGTCCCGGCCAGCAGCCAGCTGCCGGAAAAACCTGCGCCTCCCGCGGAGAAGAAGCCAGCGGAGAAGGAGCGGTCGCCGGCCAGTGCTTCCCCCAAGGGATTTCTGCGGAACTTTGCTCAAGACCAGAAAGACATCTGGACCAGCCCATTCCATGCTCGAGTCAGTGACCTGAATTGGCTGGCTCCCGTGGCTGGCGTGACGTTTGGAATGATCAACGCCGATGCGGAGTTTTCTTCGCGGCTTTCCAATACGGGAACGCTGTTCAAACGTTCCAGCACGGCCTCGAATGGCGGAGTGGCAGTAATTCTCGCGGGGACCGGTGGTTTGTATTTTCTGGGAAGGATTCGGGGAGACGACCGGCAGCGGGAAACCGGCATTCTCTCCGCAGAAGCCGTTGCGAACGGCATGGTGGTGGTGGAAGTTTTCAAGCTGGCCACGCAACGCCAGCGTCCCCAGGACGGAACCGGACAGGGCAAATTCTTCCAGAGCAGTTCGATTTTGAATTCTTCATTTCCCTCGGCCCACGGCGTTGTAGCGTGGTCGGCGGCCACCGTGCTGGCGCATGAATATCCGGGGGTGATCACGCAGATCCTCAGTTACGGCCTGGCGACTGCCGTAAGCGTGACGCGCGTTACGGGGAAGCAGCACTTCACCAGTGACGCGGTATTGAGCAGCGTAATGGGCTGGATGATTGGCCGCCACGTCTATTTTTCGCACCACCAGGGTGATCTGGCGGGCGGGATGTGGGGAACGTTTCATCACGACGGACAGGAGGAAGGCGGGTCCATCGCGCACCGCTCGTCGCCGTATGTCCCCATGGACAGCTGGGTGTATCCGGCGTTTGACCGCCTGCGCTGGGCGCCGTCAACAGCGGATTTGCCGGCTTGCGGCCGTGGACGCGGGCGGAGTGCGCGCGGCTTTTGGAAGAAGCCGAAGGCGAGGTGGACGAGCAATCGGGCGATGAAGGCTCACGCGTATATACGGCGCTGGCGAGGGAGTTTGCTCCGGAGTTGAATGACACGCTGCGCAACGATGTGGCGATTGACTCGGTGTACGCGCGCGCCACGAATATCTCCGGCACGCCGCTCACCGATGGCTACCATTTTGGGCAGACCATCGTGAACGATTACGGACGCCCGTACCAGAAGGGATTCAACGGGCTGGCCGGGTTTACCGCCAGCGGTTCCAGCGGCGCGCTGGGGTTCTACCTTCGCGGGGAGTATGAACACGCACCTTCAGCCCCTGGAGTTTCTCAGGCGGTGCTGGACCAGAGCCTGCTGACCGACTTCAAGGCCCTGGGGCAAACGGCAGCGCCCGTCGCTGCATTCAGCCAGCCGCGGTTGCTGGACACCTACGTGATGCTGAACATCAAGGGATGGCAGGCATCGTTTGGCAAACAAAGTTTGTGGCTGTCACCCACGCAAGATCCCTTCCTGCAAAGCATCAACGCCGAACCCATGTATATGTTCCGCGTGTCGCAGACTTCACCGCAGCAGTTGCCTGGTTTTTTGAAATACCTGGGACCGTACCGCACGGAATTCTGGGTAGGCAAAATGGCCGGGCATCACTACATCAGCACCCAGGGGCCACTGGGCGACGTGATAACTCTGGGCCGGACACTGTCGCGTCAGCCGATGGTGAACGGCACCAAGATCAATTTCAAGCCGACTCCGAATTTTGAGTTTGGCGTGGGACGAACCGGCGTCTTCGGCGGACCGGATTTCCCGATTACCGTAGCGTCCATGCGCCACGCGTTGCTTTCCACCACCAACGCCGCGGGACGAGGTCACGACCCGGGGGACCGCCGCTCCACATTTGACTTCAGCTATCGCCTGCCGGGATTCCGCAACTGGCTCACGCTGTATGACGATTCGTTTGTGGAGGATGAAATATCTCCCATCGGGTATCCGCGGCGCGCCGCGCACACGCCCGGGCTCTACCTGTCGCAAGTGCCTGGGCTGCCGCATCTCGACCTTCGCGTGGAAGCTTCCTATACCAACCTGCCCGGGTTGTTCCAAACGCCGGTGGGCGGATTCTTCTACTGGAACACGCGTTACCTGGACGGCTACACCAATAAGGGCAACATCATCGGGAACGGGACGGTTGGGCGGCAGGGAATTTCCTTGCGCGGATCGAGCACCTACTGGTTTGCTTCCGATAAAACCGTGCAGTTGGGATACCGCTGCATGATTGCCGACGACATGTTTCTGGGCGGCGGCAACCTGCGCGATATCTTTCTCAAGTCAGAGTGGAGTTTCCACAAGAGCGTTTCGGTCTCAGCGTTCCTGCAGCACGAGTGGTGGAATTTTCCCTTGTTGAGCGCGGGGCAGAAGCAGAATGATTTTACGGCTTCTTTTCAAGTAACATATTCGCCGCATTGGAGATTCAAACGTGGAAGCTAGCGGTCCCGCCCCCATCCCGATCTATGAACCTCCGCGGGGGCCGGAGATCGGGAAGCCGGAAGGAAGGGAACGCCGGGAGCAAAGCGCAGGTTTGGTGGCCAAACTGCGTTTGCTGTGGCGCGAGCGCCGTTTCCTGTGGCGAGTTACGTGGATGACCGGGGTGTTGTCGGCGGTGGTCGCGCTACTGCTGCCGCTGCACTGGAAAGGCGTGGTCAAGGTAGTTCCCAGCGAAGGCTCGGGCAGTATGGCGATGGGCGGGCTGCTCAGCCGGATCGCCAACAGCAGCGCTGCATCCACGGGTTCAAGTTTGGGCCTGGGTCTTGATGCGGCTGGCCTGCTGGGCGCCAAGACTCCAGGCGCGTTTTATGTGGAAGTCCTGAAAAGCCAGACGGTGCGGGACCGTTTGATAGACCGCTTTGATCTGCAAACGCATTACTGGATGGGCGCCGGCCGATTCCCCTCGCAGAAAGGCAGCCGCTTCAAGACGCGCAAGAAGCTCGCGGCGTTTACCGACATCGAAGAGGACAAGAAGAGCGGCGTTATCACGTTGACGGTCACCGACTACGACCAGCAGATGGCAGCCGCAATCGCCAATGCCTACATCCAGGAACTCAACCGTGCGGCCGCCGACTTGAACGCTTCCGACGCGCATCGCGAGCGAATCTTCCTGGAAGACCGCCTCAAAGGCGCCCGGCAGGATTTGGCGCGGGCGTCAGAAGAACTAACGCAGTTTTCCAGCAAAAACAGCGTTATGGATCCTCAGTCGCAAAGCCGGGCCATGATGGATGCGGCGGCACGGCTGCAGGGAGAGCTCATCGCCAGAGAATCCGAGTTGCGGAGCCTGGAACAGATCTATTCCGCAGACAATACGCGCGTCCGCACGTTGCGGGCCCACATCAGCGAATTACAGTCCCAGCTCAAGAAAATGGTTGGAGGCTCCGCATCCGCGCAGGTCCCGGTGGAAGCGGCAGGGACGGTGCCTTATTCCATGCGAACGCTGCCGGCGCTGGGCACGCGCTATGCCGATTTGTACCGGGAAACCAAAATCCAGGAAACCGTGTACGAGTTCCTGACGCAACAATACGAAATGGCGAAGATCCAGGAAGCCAAAGAGCTTCCCATGGTGCGCACTATGGACCCGGCGCTGCCTCCGGAGAAGAAATCGGGGCCCATACGGACGCTGGTGGTGAGCGCCAGCATGATGCTTGGACTGATCATGGCCTGCTCATGGACCCTGGGCAGAGCGGCGTGGGAGCGGGTTCCGGTGCACGATCCGCGGCGGCAATTGGCCCAGGAGATTGGGAGTGACCTAAACAGCTTCGCCGCAAGATTCAGGCGAGGGAATTCGTAATTGCTTTGATATCGAAGTCAGCGGAGCGACGACCAGTGGCCCTGAGCAATATCAACCCGATCCGGCGATTTCCGGCAAAGCCGGCCCGCAGCGTTGAATCTTACTTTCGCAAAATGGCGCAGTTGATCCCCGCGCTGCCCTACGAGGCCATTGATCAGATTGCTGCCGCCTTCCTGGAAGCGTTGCAGGAAGGCAGGAGAGTTTTTGTTTTCGGCAACGGAGGGAGCGCCGCGTCCGCTTCGCACATGGCCTGCGATATGAACAAGGGCCTGGGGGAACAGACATCGGCCGGGCGCATGAAAGTCATGGCGCTTACTGACAACGTTCCCTTGATGACGGCGCTGGCCAACGACTACGGGTACGAACACGTGTTCTCTGAACAGTTGAAGAATTTTGCCCAGGAACGCGACGTGGCCCTGGCCATCAGCGGCAGCGGCGACTCACCCAACATTCTTTTGGCGTTGAAGACGGCGCGCGCGATGGGCGCTCTTACGGCGGGCGTGGCCGGGTTCCAAGGCGGGGCGATGAAGTCCTTGTGCGACATTTGCGCGGTGGTGCCCTCAGACGACATGCGGATGATTGAGGACATGCATCACGCCATCCTGCACTCCATTTTCACCGCTATGCGGGATACGCTGCGGGCCGAACAAGAGGCGGCGGTGGAAGCAGGACGGTTCGGCAGGTAACTGCTGCCGCCAGTCATCAATCCATAATCCATGCGAATCGCTTTTGATCTGCGGAGAATCCACAACCCCGGTATCGGCAGATACATGAAGGGTCTTACGCAAGCCGTCCTGGCGCAGGCGCCGCAGAACGATTACCTGTTGATCTTGCCGCGCGGCGGGGAAGAGATGTTCGCCGGCGCATTTTCTCATGTGGAGCGAATCATTACGCCGCTGAAGTATTACTCGTTGCGGGAACAGATTGAACTGCCCGCCATGCTGCGCCGGCACAAAGTAGATTTGCTGCACGCGCCGCACTTCAATCTTCCGTTGCTGCGGAGCTGTCCCACGGTGGTTACCCTGCATGATGCGATTTACCTGGCGTGCCCGGACGACTTGCCGTCGCGACTGGGCAGGTTGTACTACCGCGGCATGATGCTGGCGGCAGCGCGACGCAGCAGCCGGATCGTTACTGACTCCGAGTTCTCTAAGAATGATTTAGTCCGATATCTGCACGCGGATGCCGCGAAGATCGATGTCATCTATCCTGGCGTTGGTCCGGCTTTTCAGCCAGTTAGCGATGAAGCCAAGCTGCAGGGCGTCCGCGCACGCTACGGCATTGAAGGCGACTACCTTATATATACGGGCATTTTCAAGCCACGCAAGAACCATGCTGGGCTGCTGTGCGCGTTTCAGAACCTTTTGCGCCGTGGCGTCGCCGCGCAATTGGTCCTGGCCGGTCCTTTGAATGAAGGCGAAGCAGAACTGCGCACGCTGGCCGACGGGCTGGGCATTGCGGAGCGGGTGATCTTCACCGGATTTGTCAGCGACGCCGACCTGCCTGCGCTGTATTCGGGAGCGCGCGTGTACGCGTGCCCGTCACTCTATGAAGGATTTGGTTTCACCGTCCTGGAAGCCATGGCGTGCGGCGTGCCGGTGGTTTGCACGAAGGAAACATCGTTGCCGGAAGTCGCCGGCGATGCGGCCCTCTACGCCGACTCCCGCAACCCGGAAGAATTCGGCGCAGCGTTGTATCGCGCCTTCAGCGACGGTGAGCTTCGCGCTGCGCTGGTCGAACGAGGACGCAAGAACGTCCGGCGTTTCCGATGGGAAACGACAGCGGCCCAGGTACTGGCCGTGTATGACCGCGCGCTGGGTGGCAGCGTACGGCAGCCGGTTGCTGCGTGATCTGGCCGCGGCCGCGCAGCCCATCAAGCGCATGGCGTTGAGCTGAGGACGGTGATGATCGCGAAGACGCAGCGCGCGCGTTAATCGTTAGGAGACAAGTCCCGGTGAGAATCGCCATTGATCCATGGGTGCTGGCCAGCCGCTTCAGTCATCACGGGACGCACGTTTATGCGCGGAACCTGGTGACGCAATTTCAGAAGCTGGCCGGCTCGCATGCGGGATTGGAGTTTTGTCTTTTCCGGCCGGCCGGCAACGTGAATGGGGACAAGCTTTTCCAGCCGGGCCCGGGCTTTGAACTGGTCACCGCGCCGTGGGTGGGGAGAGACCGGTTGTGGCGCTTGGCAGGAGCCAATCTGGCGGCGGCGCGTTCGCATGCCGACCTGCTGTTCTCTCCAACTTCGAATACGCTGGCCTGGGGCAAGGTGCCGGTAGTGGCGACCATCCATGACACCACGCCTACGGTGATGCCTTCGCACTCGGGCCGAGTCAACTTCATGTTGCGGTCGCTGATGAGGGCAGCGGTGAAGTTTTCGCGGGCCATTATCACCGTTTCCGAGTATTCCAAGAGAGACTTGATCAAAATATACGGCGTGCCTGCGGAGAAAATATCCGTGGTCTACAACGGATATGACCGCAGCGTGTTCAACGTGACGCCGGTTGATGCAGAAGAACTGCGCGCGCTGTGCGAGAGACTGGGAATTCATAGGCCGTATGTTTTTCATCACAGCGTCATCCAGCCCAGGAAGAACCTGGTCAGACTGATTCAGGCCCATCGTCTGGTGCGGGAGCGGAACCCGGGCCTGGAACTTGATCTGGTGCTGGCCGGACCGCTGGGCTGGCAGTATGAGGACGTGGTGGCTGCCGCGCAAGGCCAGGAACACGCGCGCGGGCGAGTGCACTTGCCGGGAGCGTTACTCGACGTTGAGCTGGCCGTGTTGATCAAGGGCGCGTCGCTGGTGGTGATACCGTCGCTATACGAAGGCTTTTGTTTGCCGATGATCGAAGCCATGGCGTGCGGAGCGCCGGTAATCGCATCGGGAAGTTCGTGCCTGCCGGAAGTCTCCGGGAACACGTTGCGGTATTTTGATCCAACGTCAGTGGAAGAAATGGCGGAGCGGATACAGTCTGTGCTATGCGACGCTGCGCTGGCCCGCGAGTTGCAGCAGAGAGGACTGCAGCGGGCACAAGCATTCAGCTGGGAACGCTGCGCGCAAGAGACGCTGCAAGTGCTTCTGAACGCCGCGCCGGACAATCATTCCAAACGAGCAAGTCTTTAGGGTAAAGCTACGATGGACGAAATCATGACCGCAGCGCTCCCCGGCAAAAGGCAATCGAGCCGGACTGCGCTGATCATCGCCGTGGCCGCGGTGTCAGTGGTGGTGGCGTCTTACGCGAACCTTCTGGTGCTGGCTCTAGTGCTGGGGACGGTCGTGCTGGGTTTGGCCAGTGTCCGATTCAAACCGCTGCTGCTGGCCGTGATCTTCTTCCTGCCGGTGGCGCCTTTCCTAAGCTGGGACTTTGTCATCAAGGACCTGGGAACGCTGCTTCGCGTCTGCCTGTTTGCCGGAG
>JBGPLR010000148.1:0-7375 GCA_041486545.1 Terriglobia bacterium | reverse complement strand
GTCATTACGTGGACGCCTTGTCCCGCGCGAGCGTAGCAAATCACCGCTGGGACAGCCGCCAGGGTCTTGCCTTCACCGGTCTGCATCTCAGCGATGCGGCCTTCCGTGAGCGCCAGCGCACCGCGCAACTGGACGTCAAACATGCTCTGGCCCAGCACGCGGGCCGCTGCGTCGGCCGCTGCGGCCATGATCTCGGTTCGGCTCTTTGCGTCTTGTGCGAAGGCCCGCAGTTCCGCGTCCGTCTTTTGCCGCAAATCCGCGCGCAGGGCATTGATGCGGCGGACCTCCTCCGCCATCGGGTCGCGGCGGGAAAACACTGCTCGTAAGAACTGGCGCATGCGCCTTCCTTTATCTCACTTCCAGGCTGAAATTGCGTGTTTAATTGGCACGGCGGGCATAAATTCAAAAACACTTTTGCCGCAGATGGCCGCGTGCCGCCGGCCTGAAGTGCTCTGGTAGGGCCGTGCAAGCGGGTAAAACGGAGGGAAAGGAATCCCGGCGAAAACTGGTACAATAAGTTGCAGCGCGTCGCATCCTCGCGGAGAGATGGCCGAGTGGCTGAAGTTGAGCCGTCTTGCAGGCGTGAGCGAGGCGCAGCCGAGCAAGAGTCCGCAGGCGAAATCCCGAGTGCGTAGCGCGAGGGAGCTTGCGATCGCCCGCCCGGTTGATTCGTTCTTTTCCAATCTGCATTATTCGCGGAGAGATGGCCGAGTGGCTGAAGGCGGCGGTTTGCTAAACCGTTATAGGGGCTAACACTTCTATCGGGGGTTCGAATCCCCCTCTCTCCGCCAGATTTCCAGCTGTTTCCTCCCTTACCATTCCTGCGCTTCCTGCATACCCTTTACGTCTCCCCTAACAACGTCGTCACATCTGCGGTGGGGCCATACGTAGCAGGAACTCCGTCCCGCTGAGGAGCTTGAAGTTCTTCTTCTTGGCGGTCATCACAGTAGTCGCTGGAGGTTTGTTGAGGACCCAATTCAGATTTAGTCCATCGATCCCTATCGCTCCACTTGAATTTTCTTGCAGGTTGGACTTCGGATCGTTCTTGCCTTTCAGGATCGCGGTCTGCACCGCCGCGCCCGAGCTTGCGTGCGAACTATCCGGGTTTCCAGTCCGCTGTGTAGGCTCAGCGGAGTGGTTCATAGAGTAGAACGGGTCTGATGAGAGGTCCTCCGGTGGAGTCGCCACCGCAGCAATAATGCCCATCAATCGGACCTCTTGACCAGGATTCGGTGTCGCCTTGTCGAGCACGATCGAAACCGTAGTCCCGTCCTTCACGTCAACCACCGTCGCGCTTAACGCCGTGCCGTGCGGCATGAGTGTCTTCCCCTTGACCACTAGATCGCGTGTAAGGTGCAGGGTGATCCTGTCTCCTGCCTTGGCCGTCTTGAAGTCCAATGTTTTGTCCAGGGCGCAGAATCCAATGGCGGCCTGCTGCGCTCCTGCTGCCAGAGTCAAAAGAAGCAGCATTAAAGGAACTGCAATGATTCGACGCATAGTGCCCTCCAGTAAAACGTCGGCACGAAGTGTACCACCCCAACACGGGGCGAATCACTGCAAAGAAAAAGCGGACTTGCGGTTTACGCACCGTGCGGCACAGCAGCTATGCCGGGATCGGACGCTCTACCAACCAGCGCGGCTGGCGCTTTTCCATGAACGCCAGAATTCCTTCCGCGGCATCGGGCTGTTGCATGAGCTCATTCAGGTAGATGTGCTCCAACGCGGGCAAATCAAGTTCTAACGCACGAACCAAGGGCAGTCGCGCCGCCTGCGCGGCAAAATGCAATGCCGGGGCCGATCGCGGCAGAAATTCTGACTCCAACCAGGCGTCAAGTTGCGGCTCAAGGTCGCCGTTGGGGAAAATCTTGTGGACCAATCCCGTCTCGGCGGCGCGGGCTGCCGCCCAGCTAGCGCCGGTCAATACCATTTCCGCGGCCCGTCCCGCCCCGATCCGCACCGGGAGCAGCGCCGCGCCCGCGGGAGGAAACACTCCCAGCTTGATCTCCGGCAGCCCGAACTGCGCGCTTTCTTCCGCAACGATCAGGTCACATGCCAGCGCGAGTTCAAATCCGCCGCCCAGGCATTGTCCGCGGACGGCGGCAATGAGCGGCGCCGGAGCCGCCGCCATTTTCAACAAGAGTTTCCGGAGATGAGTGAGCGTATCGCCGATCTGGCCCGGCAGGTGTTCTTCAATGCTGGCCCCGAAGCTGAAGTGTGCACCCGCCCCCGCTAGCACAATTGCTTTCAGGTTTGTGTGAGCCGTCAATTCTTCCAGCGTCAGGTGAAGGCCAAGCATCATGGTTTTGTCCAGGATGTTGGCCTTGGGCGCAGACAAGGTGATCCGCGCGATCTGGCCCTGATGCGTGAACTCAAGCCGGACTTTATTCTCTACAGCCGTGTTCTCCATGGTCACACCTTGGCCATTTCCGCTTTCGCCGTCCAGGGCGCGACTTCTTCGATCAGTTCTTCTCCCCAGCGCGCGCCTTCAGCCAGGCGCTGCCGCAGCCGAACGAAATCAACTTCGCGCTGCTCTTTGGTGCCGAAGTGAAACGCGCGGAAGCCGGCGTTGGCCTCGGTCATCATGTTCAGCGCCAGCCACGCGCGACTGGTCTCCCGGTTGCGGTCCCAGTGTTCCAGCTTGTGCTTGCGCAGGCTTTCGATAGTTTTAGTCAGGCAGTCCGGCATGGTGTAGAGCAGCTTGGTGCACATGCTCTCCACCGCTTCGTCCAGGAGCTGCAGATCAACCGTCGCCTCAGCCATGAATTTCTTGGCGCGGTCCTTCTCCTCGCCTGTTTTCCAGTCGCCCAGCACCATGCGTCCGAATTCATCCAGGAAGCGGTCGGTGATGACGAGAGGATTAGGCGCCCATTTTCCATTCGCTTTGAGCACGGGAACGATCTGCGTGAGTCCGCCCAGCGCGTAGAAGTGGTGGGCGCTCCAGGGCTCGCACAGAGTCGCGCTGGCCATGGCGCGCTCGATTCCCACATACAAAGGAAGGAAGTCCGTGCTTCCGCCATCCGGCACGGAGCCGTGCTTGGGCCCGGCCTGGCTGAACACGGCCAGATCGCTGGCGATGGAGAAATCGCAGGCCATGCCGATTTCCTGTCCTCCGCCCACGCGCATGCCGTTTACGCGGCAGATCACGGGCTTGTCGCAATGCAGGATGGCCGTGACCATGTCGTTGAACAGGCGCATGTACTGGCGATACTCGGCCGGCGATCCGGCGTAGATCTCGGCATATTCGCGCGTGTTGCCGCCGCTGCAGAAAGCGCGCGTACCCGCGCCGGTAAGCACTACCGCCACGGCGGCGCGGTCATTGCTGGCTTCGCGCAGCGCCAGGATCACTTCTTTCGCGGTGGAGGTGGTGTAACTGTTCAGCTCAGCGGGATTGTTCAGGGTGATCCATACGTTGTGCAGTCCCGGAACGAACTTGCCATCGCGGTCGCGCACCGGCTTCTGTTCCACCAGGATTTCATGAGGAATGAAATTTTCGACCAGATTATGATTTTTCATGATTGCCTCCCAGGCATTTAATTTGGCACCAGCACCACGCGACGGCGGAACGCGTGCCGGGCGACTCCGGCAAGCACTTCCGGAGTTTCGGTCAAAGAATGGCGCTCTATGAACGGCTCAAGAGTAATTTTGCCGCTCAGCACCAGGTCAAGCGCGGCGGGATAGTTTTCCGCGGGACATCCCCAGTTGCCGCGGGCCGTGGCGTCAAAGGCCATCAGGTTTGACAGCCGCACTTCAATTTTCTTGGGCGTGAATCCGACGATCGCCAGGTAAGCTCCAAAATCGAGCAAGTTGAACGCCGTGACCTGTCCGGCCGGGGTGCCGCTCATCTCAAAGATTTTCAGCGTCGAGCCAGGCGAAGCTTGCTCGCTGACAAAGTTGCGCACGCTGGCTTTGAGTTGTTTCTCATCACCGCGGTCAGAATTCAGTATCAGAGACGCTCCATACTGCTGCGCCAGCTCCAGTCGTTCCGCGTCAATATCAATCGCGACTGCCTTGGCGCCCATCGCGGCGGCAATCTGCACCGCGAAACTGCCGATGCCGCCCGCGCCCACGATCACTGCCACCTCGCCAGACTTCAATCCGGAGCGGCGAATTGCTTCGTAAGGCGTGGTTACAGCGTCAGCCACAACAGACAGCGCCGCCAGAGAAACGCCCGGGGGCAGCTTGTCCGGAACGCGGCAAAGCCCGCGCGCAGGCACGCGCACGTGCGTAGCAAAGCCTCCATCGCCGTCATTGCCGGGCATGAACTGCTTGCGGCAAGTGGTCGGCCGGCCCGCGCGACATGCGGGGCACTCGCCGCAAGCGATCACCGCGGGGACAATCACCGCCTGCCCGATCCACAACTGCGCTTTTGCGCCGGCATCAACCACATGGCCGGCAATTTCATGGCCCAGCACCAAAGGAAGGACGTGCCGCGTGGGAACGCCTTCTGAGGCGAAGCCGACATCGGTGTGGCAGACTCCGCATCCCGCTACCTTGACGATGACCTCGTCCGGCCCCGGCTCGAGCTTCGGCAGCTCCGCCAGATCCAGCGGTTTCCCCACGGTCGAAAGCTGGTATCCATATGCTCCCTGGATCGCCATTATTCCTCTCAGTTCCTGCTGGCCAAGCGGCGCAGGCCAAGCACGGCCGCGCCCAGCGCGCAAACGTATTCACAATCTTCCGCCACATTCACCTTCACGTTGAGCCGCTGCTCCAGCGCCCGCACCATGCCTTGCTGATGCGCAACGCCTCCGATGAAGGTGAGTTCGTCGTGCAGGCCCACGCGCTTCAGCAGTGCGCCGGCGCGGTCCGCAAGCGAATCATGGATGCCGCGCAGAATATCTTCCACGCTCACGCCGCTGCTGACGTGGTTGATGATTTCGCTTTCCGCCAGCACCGCGCATACGCTGCTGATGGGATGCGAGTGGGCGGCATGCAGGGAAAGTTCGCCTACCTGCTCCAGCGGGACCTCCAGATATTTCGCCGCCCGGGCAATGAACATTCCTGAGCCGGCGGCGCACTTGTCATTGCTCTTGAAAGTGTTTACGCGGCCGTTTTCCTTGACGGCGATGGCCCGCGTGGTCTGGCTGCCAATGTCCAGCACGGCGCCGGGATGGGGAAACAAGAAAAAGGCGCCGCGTGCGGCGGTAGTGATCTCCGTGATGGCGATGTCACGAAAGCTCAGGTTGTAGCGTCCAAAGCCGGTGGCGGCAATGTAGTTCAGGTCCGATTTTGCCGTGCCCGCCAGGGCCTGCTCCAGCGCTTCGCCGGCCGCCTGATCTACATTGATTCCGCTGCGTGCGCGTCCGCGGCCCAGAATGCGAAGCTCGCCTCCGGGTGAATCCTGCGCAGCCACCAGCGCTTTGGTGAATCCTGATCCGCAATCAATTCCGGCTACTAACGGCATGGTCCCTCCAAACGCTGGATTCAAAGCTTTCGCCAAGTTTTTCCAGTGAGAACAGCGCAGCGCCAACCGCGCCCATGAACTGGGCGTCCGCGGTGACGATGATTTTTTGTCCCAGCACGGTTTCCAGCGCGCGCACCATGCCCACGTTGCGGGCCACGCCGCCGGTCATGGTGACCAACGGCTCAATGTTCACGCGCCGCGCCAATGACAGCGTGCGCTTGGCAATCGCCAGGTGCACGCCTTCCATGATGTCTTCCGGTTTCTTGCCCTGCGAGAGGTACGAGAGTATGTCAGACTCCACAAAGACCGTGCACACAGTCGCGATTTTCACCGGGCGAGTCGCGCGCAGAGACAACGGTCCAATATCGTCCAACCCCAGGCCCATCACCTCAGCGGCATTGGCCAGGAAGCGTCCTGTGCCGGCTGCGCATTTGTCATTCATCACAAAGTCCAGCACTTCGCCGGAAGGACCCACTCCGATGGCCTTTGCGTCCTGGCCGCCCATGTCGATAACGGTCCGCGTGCCAGGGCAGAGAAAGTGTGCGCCGCGGGCGTGGCAACTGATCTCCGTCATCTGTGTGTGACCGAAGGAAATGTTGTAGCGGCCATAGCCGGTGCCGACCACAAAGCCCACGTCAGCCTGCGCGATGCCCGCCGCCTGACAGCACTCGTCAAAAGCCTTCTCCGCGGCTTTGCGAACGTTGGCGCCGGTATCAATGAGCGCCCGTGACAGAATTTTCACGCCATCACCGTTGGCGCCAACCAGCACCGCTTTGGTTTGCGTTGAACCTACGTCCACTCCTGCTGCAATTCTCATATTGACCTCACGCGACCACGGCGTGTCCAGCCGTGCGCTTGGCGTGCTCCAGAGATTCAAAGAAAGCATCAATCCGGTTTTTGGTTTGGGCCTCGGCAAAATAGCGCGGATCTTCCAGGTCAGACTCTATGTACAGAGTCGGGACGCCCAGTTGTTTGGTGAAGTAGTCGCGCATATCGCCCTGCCCCGCCGAGAACAGGCGGCAACTCTTGACGAAGTGAATGATGACTCCGTCCGCTTTCCATTCCTTCACGTAGCGTGCAATCTGGTCGTAGCGCTGCAGATAGTTCCGGTTGGTGACGTTTTGCGCGAGCATATGCATGGCGACCGATTCAAAAGGCGTTTTCGAATCGTGCCGGAACCCGAACTCCCACAACCCGCCGACCGTGGAATAGGTGGACGCCACAGCAACTGCTTTCCAGCTGGCAAACATGTCACGGAAGGTGCGGAAGTAGGGATACGGCGGAGGGCCTTCCACTACCACGCGGAAGCGCTCCTGGTCATAAACGCCTTCGCCCGCCTGGACTTTCTGCTTGAGTTCGTTGAGCGCGGCGCGGAAGAACTCCACGCCTTCACGCTTGCCGCGGTAGACGTACAGAGGGCCCATCAGCGTGATGGCATCAAAATAAGCGTCAAAAGGCGACGGCGAATTTTTTGCCAGGTGCTTGATCTGCGACCATAGGTCTTCGACTTCGCTGGAATAAGCCACCGCCTGCTGGAAGCGGTCATAATCGAACTTGCGCCCGGTCAGCTTCTCCATCTGGACCACAACTTCCTTGAGCTGGCGGACAACATAGTCGATGTCGGCTTGCGATGGCTGGTCGCCGCGGAGAAAGGGCACGTCGACTACGTTGAGAGGTGCCCCAGTGTAGACAGCAACGTGTTCGAACCATTTCACATACGTGTTGCAGCCGACAAAGTTGCACAACACCAGCGTGGGCTTGGGCAGGCGTCCACCGGTGGGCGTGATGCCCTTCAGCATGCAACCGATGTCGGCCTTCACATACGCGCAATTGTCGGCGGCGTAGCCGATTTCTTCGGCCGCCAGGATCGGCTCCAGCGACTGGTGCCGGATGGCCAACTGCAGCGCATTCACTTCCGGATAGAGCGGAATCGCGCCAAAGCCTTCCAGCAATTCCACACAGTTGCCGGAG
>JBGPLR010000147.1:0-7387 GCA_041486545.1 Terriglobia bacterium | reverse complement strand
TTTCTGGAAAAGCGCGGCGAAGGCCTGCACCACGTGGCTCTGCACGTCCCGGACCTGAAGCAAGCGGTAGCCACGCTGAAAGCCACCGGGGCGCGGCTGATCTCCGACGAGATCAAGACCGGCGCCGGCGGACATCAATATGTTTTTGTCCACCCTTCCAGCACCGGTGGAGTTTTGGTAGAGCTGATTCAGGGGAAAGAAGGATCGTGAAAGTGCCAAAATTGCCATGATAGGCACAACCGGAAAATCGGGCGGCGTGTTACTGGAGTTGGTGCAGGAGGATTTAAATATCAGGGAAGGCGCTGATTCTGTTCCGTGAGCAAACCCAATTGGTCAACGCCGGCAGAACGAACATCATCGATCGCGCTGACCAACCATCCATACCGGGCGCGTGCGTCAGCTCGCACATAGACAGTTTTGTCGTTGCGATGGGTCAGAGACTCTTGCACTTTTTGAGTTAGAACCTTGGCAGTGACATTCTCATTGCCAAAAAAGATTTTCCCGTCGCGCAACACAGAGACGATCAGAGCATCCGCCCTATCGGCGTCGGGCATTTCAACCGGATGATTTGCCACAGCCATTTCCACCGGCACACCCGGTCGCAACATGGGCGTGATCACCATGAAGATGATCAGCAGCACGAGCATGACGTCCACCATAGGTGTAACGTTGATGCTGGAAACGATGCTCTTGCCTTGGTTCCGCGTTTTGATGGGCATGACTTGCTCCTGAATTTTTCCGATTGGGCTGGTATTCGGGCCGTATCTTCCTTTGACACCGGCACGACCGCTTTTGCTCCACTCATGGTTTATTCTGGCGATAGGGATCCCTCCCCTTCGGCAAGCTCAGGGCCGGGATTTCAGAGAGAGCTTCGCGCGAACAAACAGATCATGCTCATCCTCGGCATAGACACAACCGGAAAATCGGGCGGAGTGACGCTGGCGCAGGGCGATGAGCGCAGCTTTCAAGTGCTGGAGTCCGGGCCCATTGCCGGCGGCACGTTTTCCGCGCAGTTGGTGCCGACCGTGGCGAGCCTGCTGCTCAAGCACGGCTTCGCCGCCAAGAACCTTGACGGGTTTGCCGTGGCTTCCGGGCCGGGATCGTTCACCGGACTGCGCGTGGGGCTGAGCGCAGCTAAAGGTCTGGCTGAAGCTTTGCAGAAGCCCATCGCCACAGTTTCTTTGTTGCAGGCCCTGGCCAGCGCTTCGCAAACCCCAGGGCGCGTGGCTGCGGCCATGGACGCGGGCCGCAATGAAGTTTTCGTTGGCGTGTATGACGTAGACAACGACGGAACCAGCGTCCACCTCATTCTGGAGTCTCTGCGCACGCAGGCGGAGATGCTGGAGCAATAGCAATCTGACCCAACCCCCATGGTCGTCACCTGCGATGAATCCATTGCGCTTTTGCTCTCAGCGCAGTCCGGCGTCAAAGCCAAGACTGAAGTCAAACTTGTTCCCCGCCCTGACAGCGCGGTCATTGCGCGGCTCGGCTTGCGCAAGCTGCTGGCCGGTGACACGGTCACGGCGGAAGCGCTGGACGCCAATTATCTGCGCCGGTCGGACGCGGAGATCGTCCATCAGCAGGCCGTTCATCAGCAGGTCGTTCACCAGCAGATCGACCATCAGCACAAAGGCGGCAAGTGATGGCCGCGCCTTTGTGTAGCGCGATGATCGCCACTTTCAAAGCCCTTGGCAAATCGCTGCCCAAAGGTAATCAGCCATGATTCGTGTGCGCGCTGCAGCGCCATCTGATCTGGCCCGGGTGATAGCGATTGCCGGAGAATCCACGGGCGCGTCAGACTGGCCGGCCAACGAATACGAAAAGGTCTTTGCAGCGGAAACGGGGCCAGACCGTCTGTTCATGGTTGCCGAGGAAAACGGAGCGGGGCAAGGCGCCAATGTGCAAGGTTTTGTCATCGGGCGGCAGGTCGCCGGGGAATGGGAGCTTGAAAACATTGCTGTTAGCGGTCCGGCCCGAAGGCACGGCCTGGGGTCATTGTTGCTGGAGGAGTTTCTTCGTGTAGTGCAGGTCTGGGGCGGTACAAATGTGCACTTGGAAGTCCGTGAATCAAATCGGGTGGCGCGCTTACTCTATGAAAAAGCAGGCTTTGTGCAAGCCGGGCGGCGGAAAGCGTACTATCGCCATCCCGATGAGGACGCACTGGTTCTAAGATTTCTTTTTCCTTGAGACGCGATGAATTCCATTGAACCGGCCTGCCCGGTATGTTAACGTTCCGTGAAGATGAAGAATGCAGGAGGTTCTTCCGGATGGTAGATCCCGTTCGCGAACAGCTTCTTGCCAGCCACGATGAGTTTCGTAGGCTGGCGCATGAACACACTCAATATTCCCAGCGTCTCAGCTCCCTGACTGACAAGCGGTATCTCTCCGAAGACGAAAAGCTCGAGGAAGTCCGTCTGAAGAAGATAAAGCTGCGTCTGAAAGACCAGATGCAAATGATCGAGCAGGAGCACCGGCGCGGGTCAACCCAGGTAGCTTAACCAGAGTTTTTCAGAATCCAACCTCGCCGCGCAGGCCATTCGTACCTGCCAGGCGGGGTTTGTGTTTTTGGGCGCAATGCGGACCGGCTTGAAAATTCAGCCTTGAATCAGAGTGCTGGTTCGCTAAGAGAGGTTTGGACCAGAAAAGCGAAGAGGGCACGGCTTCCGGGTCCGTGCCCTCATTCTTAAATTGCAGTCGACGGATGAACTTGCCTGTTGCCTTAGTAGAGTGGTTTCCCGTCCGAAAAATATAAGGATTCCCAAAATTCTTCTGAACCCAGCTAGGGGCGCCCTTTGGACGATAAACGGCTTTTGTTTTCAACAGATTAACCATAACCTGGGCAGCCGCCGGCGGCCACTCCAACGACGGGCAAACAACTTGAAACTACTTTACCGGACGCAGTCGCTATAATCTCTGGGATGGTTCGCGACGGCATCTATTACGCGCTGGGCATGCTGGTGGTGGCCGCGTTTCTGTGGTGGCTCGGCGGTCCCTGGCTGGCGGGCCTTCCTCTGCTGCTGGCGGCGTTCTTTCTCTGGTTCTTTCGCGACCCGGAACGCGTAATACCGTCAGAAGCCGGGCTGATCGTCTCCCCGGCGGACGGCAAAGTCACGGACGTTTCCGCCACGCAACTGCAGGGCAGTCCGGCCACGCGCATCAGCATTTTTCTCAACGTGTTTGACGTGCACGTAAACCGCTCTCCGATTTCCGGCGTGATCAAAGACGTGGTGTACCGCAAGGGCCAATTCCGCAACGCCATGGACGCGGCCTCCGCTGACGCCAATGAGCAGACCATTATCACGGTGCAAAGCGAAGGCATGACCGTGGTGTTCAAACAGATTGCCGGTTTGATCGCGCGGCGCATTGTGTTCAACCACAAAGCAGGTGACAGATTAGTCCGCGGCCAGCGCGTGGGCTTGATCAAATTCGGTTCGCGCACAGACGTCATCTTTCCTTCTCCGGCGGAGTTACGAGTGAAAATCGGCGATCGCGTCAAGGGCGGTTCTTCTGTCCTGGCGCGCGTTTCGGTGGCGCCGCCCGCCAGTCAGCAGCCGCGCGAACATACGGGAGCGTTCCGATGAAGATGCCCCTCGGCCTGGATGAGCGCATTCCCGATTCGCAAAAGCGGCGCATGCGCAAAGGCATGTACATTTTGCCGTCACTGTTCACGGCGGCAAACATGGGCGCGGGCTACTACGCGATTACCCAGACGCTGCAAGGCACGGAAACCAATTTCCGCCATTTTGATCTTGCGGCGCTGGCTATTGGCATTGCCGTGCTGGCCGATGGGCTTGACGGATTCGTGGCCCGTTTGACCGGCACCACCAGTAACTTTGGCCGCGAACTTGATTCGCTCGCCGACGTGATCACGTTTGGCGTTGCACCCGCCCTGCTGGCATATTTTTGGGGCTTCAAGGTGCTGGATCCTTCTGACTTCGGCACCTTCAATCTCATAGAACGGATCGGGCACCTGGGCCTGGTTGTCACGTTTATCTTTCTTGTCGCCGGGGCCAGCCGGCTGGCGCGTTTCAACATTCAGTTGAATCCGCAGCCTTCCAACCCGGGACGTCCGGACAGAAAGTATTTTGTCGGCATGCCCATTCCCGCGGGCGCCGGCGTGGTGGCCGCTAGCGTCCACTTGGTGTTAGGGCATCCCATCACTTTCTGGTGGCTCTCCTGCATCTGGATTGCGCTCATCGCCATGGTGGCCTTTCTGATGGTGAGTACCTGGCGGTTCTACAGCCTGAAGGGCCTCAACATGCGCGACCGGCATCCCTTTTGGGTGCTGGTTTGGATTTGCGCCATCATCTATCTCGTCTGGGCGTTCTCGCAATGGCTGTTGATCACTCTGGCCATCGGCTATATGCTGAGCGGCGTGGCGACCCGGCTTTCGTACGCGTTCCGCCGCCGGCCCAAGCCGCCTGCTCCAACTAACTACGAGGAAGCGCCTCAATCACGATGAAAACCGAGAACCCGAACCTGTATCGCGTGGCCATTGTCGGCGCGGCCACCCTCAAGGGCAAAGAACTCAAGGAGGTGCTGGAAGAACGCAACTTCCCCGCCGTGGAGATCCGCCTGCTTGATGATGACGAATCCCTGGGGCAACTGGAACGCGTACGGGATGAAGTTTCCTTTGTGCAACCAGTCACCCGCGACCAGCTTCGCGGCATGGATTTCACTTTCTTCGCCTCCGATGAAAAGTTCACCAGCGCCAACTGGAAGCTGGCGCGCGAATCCGGCTGCGCCATTGTGGACCTGTCTTACGCGCTGGCGGAAGAGTCCGGCGCACCTGTCTGCGCGCCCTGGATAGAGCGCGAACTAGGGCAGCACACCCAGCTGAATCTGGAATCAAACTCCATCGCCATTGCCCACCCTGCCGCCACCGCGCTGGCTTTGCTGCTGGCCCGGGCGCGCAAAGCGGGCACCATCAGCAGAATCATCGCCACTATCTTTGAGCCGGTTTCCGAGCAAGGCCGCCGCGGCATGGACGAACTCCACGAACAGACCGTCAACCTGCTTTCCTTCCAGCCAATGCCTACCGCGGTTTTTGACACCCAGGTGGCCTTCAACATGCTGGGTCGCTTCGGGCAAACATCCGAGCGTTCCCTGGAGGCGATTGAGCAGCGCATCGGCAGCCACTTGCGCCGCCTGCTGCCGGAGGCCATCCCCGCGCCCGCGCTGTTGCTGCTGCAGGCGCCGGTGTTCCACGCGTATACCTTTTCCATTTACATTGAGCTGGAGCAGAATATTTCCGCCGGGGATTTCGCGCACGTCATGGCCGGCGAACACGTACTGGTGGCCCGGTCGCCCGAAGACGCGCCCAGCAACGTGAACGTGGCCGGCAAAGACGAAATCCTGCTGGCGGTGCGGCGCGACGTGACGCACGAAAACGGCTTCTGGCTGTGGGCTGCCGTGGACAACCTCCGCCTGGCTGCTCTGACCGCCGTGGATTGTGCCACCGCGCTGGCAGCGGTGCGTCCTCATGGGAAGGTGCAGTGAAAAGAGTTTTTTCATCCAACCTTCATCAACTAAACTTCGCCGCGCTGGCGATTGCTTCTCTCGCGCTCGCCGGTTGCGGCTATCACACCGCAGGCCGCACCGCTCATCTGCCTGACAACCTGCATGTGCTGGCTGTCCCGGTCTTTGTGAACCAGACGCAGACTTACCGCATCGAACAGATTCTCTCCCGCCAGGTCGTCCGTGAGTTCGTGGGGCGCACGCATTACCGCGTGGTTCCCACCGCCGACGATTCTGCCGACGCCATTCTCAAAGGCACCGTCCTCACCGCCGTGGCCGCGCCGCTGACCTATGACGCCCACACCGGACGCATCTCCAGCGCCGTGGTTACCGTCACGATCAGAATCACGCTGACCAACCGTGCCGGCCGCGTGCTCTTTGAGAACCAGAACTACACTTTCCGCGAGCAGTACCAGGTTTCGCGCGAGGTGACCAGCTTCTTTGAGGAAGAGACGCCCGCGCTGGAGCGAATGTCGCACGACTTTGCCCGCACCCTGGTCAGCGACGTCCTGGAGGCCTTCTGATGCCCGGCCTGCCACGCAGCTTTGCGCCGTCAGAAAAGTTCGTCTCCGAAGTTGCCGGACGCAAGCTCCGCCCCGCGTATGTTTTCGTCGGCGACGAAGTCTTCTTTCGTGACCGTTGCCGCCAGGCGCTGCTGGAACATCTCGTCCCGCCGGACCTGCGCGACTTCAGCCTGCACGATCTTGATCTCTCGCAGGCCAGCGTGGCGGAAGTGCTGGACCGCGCGCGCACGCCGTCGCTGATGGCGCCGTTTCAGGTGTTCTTCATTCGCGGCGTCAAGACCCTTTACGGGCGCGGCTCGCACGCGGAAGAATTCGCCGCCATTGAAGCCTACGTGAAAGATCCCAACCCGGACGCCGTGCTTATCTTCATCGCCGACCATCTCAGCATTCCCGCCGACGTCCGCCGCATGGACATGCAGGACAAAGACCGCTTTGACCGCATCCGCGAAACGCTCGGCCAATTCTGCGGCATGGTGGAGCTGGCCCGCGTGGAAGAATCGGACGGCATGCGCTGGATCATCGAACAGGCGCAGAGAGAAGCCGTGAAGGTTGATCCCGACGCCGCCCGCGAACTCATGGACTCGCTGGGCGCGGACATGATGCTGGTCAGCCACGAACTGGAAAAGCTCACGCTCTACGTGGGCGAGAAAAAGCACATCACGCTGGGCGACGTGGAAACCATGGTGCTCGCCGCCAAACAGCGTTCGCTCTACGAACTTACTGACGCCATCTCCGCCAAGGACAAGCCGCGCGCGCTCAGCGTGCTGGACGCGCTGCTCTCCAGCGGTGAGGGCGACGACGCGGCCATCGGCCACCTCTATATGTTGGCCCGGACTTTTCGCCAGATGCTGGTGATCGTGGAAAAAAACGTCCGCGACTCGCGCACCATTTGGCAGGCCCTGTGGCAGGGCTTCCGTGTACCACCGTTTGCGGCGGAGGATGTCATCCGCCAGGCCCGGCGCTATAAGTCCCGCCGTGAACTCACGCGCGCGTTGAAACTCGTGGCCCGAGCCGATCTGGCGTTGCGATCGAATCCTCCCAGTAAGCGCCTGGTACTGGAGCAGTTGGTGATGAACCTCGCCGACGAACCCAAGCTCGCCACGACGGATTGGAAGCAGGAAGAGCTGCCGGTATAGGTTTCTCATCGCAAAGCATCTCACCGCAAAGGACGCGAAGGACGCAAAGGGATTTTTTCTGAAATCCCGAAGCGTTCTTGCTTGAGGGCCGCAGGCCCGAAACCCTGAGCGTAGCCGAAGGGGAGGGATCCCTATCACCAAGATGATGCCTGGAATGCATGCCACCACCTGTCATGTTGAGCGAACTCCGAGTCCGCCTTGCGGATGAGG
>JBGPLR010000146.1:0-7411 GCA_041486545.1 Terriglobia bacterium | reverse complement strand
GCGGCGGCGCTCACGTCCTGGTCAAAGCCGGGGAGCGGCGCATCAAAGCCACGCGCAAACCACAGCGCGCGCGACGCGAAGACCCGCTCGGTGTCATTCACGTGATTGAGCATCTCCCGGATGCTCCACTTGCCCGGAGCGTAACGGTACAAAGATTTCTCTTCTGAAATTCCGCGCAGGACATTGAGCGTGAAGTCCAATTGCTTTTCCAGTGTGGCGACGATGTCTCCGTCGGGAACGCGGTTGATGTATCCAAAGTAGTAGGCGGCGGCTTCGTTGGCTTGGGGGCGGGGGACCATCTATAAATGTTATCGCGGCGGGAAGAATCGTGCATCTCGCGTGCCGGAGCACGATGGCCGCCGGCCGGGTCCCGCAAGCCTGCTGCTACTTTACCGGTGCGGGCGGCACCACGAACGTGCTCAGGTATTCTTCCAGCTTGGCGCGGTTCTTTTCGCGATACGCTTCGTAATCCTGGGCGATACCCGCATCAGCGGCATTGAGCAGCACGTAAGGTTCAAGCATCCCGGAGCGATGCAGTTTGACCAGCGTAAGCAAAAGCGGATCGCCGGGCAGGGTTGATGCGGGCTTCTTGTCCGCCTCATTCAGTTCTTTCCAAACCGTGGCGGCGGAGGTAAGCGCGTCACTCTCTTCCGCAAGGCTGTGACGGTATTCTCTCTCCTGCGGAAACACTTTCTTGAACTTTTCGCCGCTCCAGGCAGCCCGGGCCAGACCGTATGACAGCCAGACGCCCATGGCTTCCTTGGACTGCGCCGGATCCACGTTGATGGTGAGGTTCTTCTCGCCGGATTGTGTAACGCTGTTAGGAATGTCCATGTGCATGCGCGCCAATTGCAATTGGTTGACGCGCGCCCAGGCCTGCAGTCCGCGCCAGGTGATGGGGTTGTACGGTTCGGCAATCACCGCGCGAATGGCCATGGTCCGCGCCTTGGCCATATCGCCCTGCCTGGTCAGCATGTCTGAGTAATAGCGATACGCGGTCTCGCGATTGGGGCCCAACTGTATGGCGCGTTCATACCACACGGCGGCCTGGGCAAAATCTTTCTCCGTAAAATAGGTGTCTCCGATAAACAGCGCGGCGGAATAGTTCTTGGGATCCAGCTCCAGAACTTTGGAGTATTGCCGGATGGCTTCAGGAAAATCACGCCTGCCAAACGCCGCTTCGCCAGCTCGCATGGCCTGGTCCTGGGGAGTGCTTGCGTAGATGAGTACACCGTCCACCGGGATGGTCTGCAGCAGGTTTTCCATAAGCATGCTGGTACTGCCCAGTTCTTTGGCTTTGAGCAGCAACTCCCGCGCCCGCACACGTTCAGCGGCGGCCGCCTGGTCGTCTTCCACAGTGTTCGCGTGGCTGATCATGCACGTGGCCAGGCCGACGAGCACTTCGTGGTCTCTTGGGTTCTTTTTCGCCAGCTCGGCAAAAACGGGCAGAGCTTGCAGATGAAGGTCTTTGTTAAACAATTCAAAGGCCCGGCGGCGCTCGGCTTTGTAACTGGCGTCGTCCTGCGGGCTGGGCGCGGGAGGCACAAAGGCCAAGCCCAGGAGAAAAATGGTTGAAATGGAAATAAGCAAAAGACCTCCAGTGGCATTTAAGCGGATTGAATAACCTTCCTCTTTAGCCAGAACGCGCCGGCAATAGGAATCTTGCGTTGCGGCCCTAGCCGCCCACGCGATTCATGCTTCCGCAAAAGCGCCGGTGCTGTTCGCGGACGTAATTGTCCGTCATCCCCGCAATGTAGTCGCATACCACGCGATACACCGGCTCCTGCTGGGTCTTTTCCTGGTACGCGGGCGGCAACTCCTGCGGCGACTGCAGGAAAAATGCGAACAGTTCGCCGATGACCTGCTCCGCCTGCTCTTTTTCCGGCTTCAAGTCCGGGCTGAAGTACAGCGCCTGATAAAGGAATTCGCGGAGCTGGCGGCGCTCGGAGTCCACTTCCGGGCTGAAGGCAAAGAGCCTTCGCGAAAATTTGCGCACATCATCCACCGATTGCACGCCGGCCCCGCCGATGAGTTTCCGCGTGTTGTCAATCAAATCGCTCACCAGGCGGTCGAGCATGCGCTTGAGCGCCTCATTAAATTTCAGTTTGCCGGCAGCGTCGGGATAAAGCAGCTCCACTTCTTCATACAGCCGGGCAAACAGCGGGACGTTTTCGCGCACCTGGTCACGCGTCAGGATCATGGCTTCCATGCCGTCGTCCAGGTCGGCGGTGGAGTAGGCGATTTCATCGGTCAGGTCAATGAGCTGGGCCTCCAGCGGCGGCCGCTGCTCCAGCAGGTATTCGGCGAGCTGGGGAAACGCGCGCGGGTCATAGTCGCGGGAGTGCTTGATGATGCCCTCGCGCACTTCAAACGTCAGGTTCAACCCGGGGAAGTCGGCGTAGCGCTGCTCAAATTGCTCCACCGTGCGCAGGGCGTGCAGGTTGTGGTCAAAAACGTCGGCGTGCTCGCGCATCAGGGTGTTCAGCGTGCGCTCACCGGCATGGCCAAACGGCGGATGGCCAACGTCGTGGACCAGCGCCAGCGCTTCCACCAGATCTTCATTCAGTCCCAGTTCGGCGGCGATGGTGCGCGAAATCTGCGCCACTTCAATGGTATGCGTCAGACGGTTGCGGAAATGATCAGAATGGCGGCGGGTGAAGACCTGCGTTTTGTTCTCAAGCCTGCGGAACGCCCGCGAATGCACCACGCGGTCGCGGTCGCGCTGAAAAACATTGCGGTAGGCGTGGACCGGCTCAGGATAGCGCCGTCCCCGGCTGTCTTCCGCACGCAACGCGTAGGGAGCAAGCATGGGATGATTCTAAATTTGTTTTCCCGGTGGACAGAAGAATGTTTTTGAGAAATGTGATTTCCAGAAGATGATTTCAGCGGCCAGGGTCCATGAAAATCAGGGCGCGGCCTGGCTGAAAAAAAATCGTTTACAATTTGCGCTTAACTTATGCGTACCTTTGAGAGCCTTTCTGAGCAGGAAATCCTTGCTCTGGCCATTTCGCTGGAGGAAGAAGACGAACGCATCTACGCCGATTACGCGGAAGGCCTGCGCCAGACTTTTCCCGCCACCGCCACCATGTTTGACGGCATGCGCGAAGAAGAGTCCGGGCACCGGCGCCGCCTGATCGAGCTGTACCGCAGCAAATTCGGCGAACACATCCCGCTGGTCCGGCGCAATGACGTCAAGGGTCTGGTGCATCGCAATCCCATGTGGCTGAGCAAGCCGTTCCGCATGGAAGCAGTGCGCAGGGAAGCCGCCACCATGGAAGTGGAGACCCGGCGCTTCTACGAGAAGTCCGCCGACCGCACGCAGGACGCCAGCATACGGCAACTGCTCAACGACCTGGCGCAGGAAGAGCGCACGCATGAGCACCGCGCCGAGCAACTCGGTGAAAAGCTCGACGAAAACGTTCGCGGCCGGGAAGAAGCCGCCAGCCGGAAGCTGTTTGTGCTGCAGATCATTCAGCCGGGCCTGGCCGGATTGATGGATGGTTCGGTTTCAACTTTGGCGCCGGTGTTCGCGGCGGCGTTTGCGCGGCATGAGTCGCACATTGCGTTTCTGGTGGGGATGGCAGCGTCCATCGGCGCGGGCATCAGCATGGGATTTGCCGAAGCGCTCTCTGACGACGGCAGCCTCACCGGCCGCGGCCACCCATGGATCCGCGGGCTGGTCTGCGGCTTGATGACCACCATCGGCGGCATCGGCCACACGCTGCCATTCCTCATCCCGCATTTCAAAGTGGCCATGACGGTTGCGGTGGTCGTGGTGCTAGCGGAACTGGCGACGATCTCCTGGATACGCCATCGCTATATGGATTCGCCGTGGGTGACAGCGACCTTGCAGGTGATCCTGGGCGGGATTTTGGTGTTCGTGGCCGGCGTGCTGATTGGGAGTTCGTGAAGGGCCGAAAAAACCTTACCGCTGATTTGCGCGGATGCACGCTGATCAAGAACTCACTCCCACAACACCGCTTGGTCAATCTCCGCAATCTTCGTTCTTCCGGTCAAGGCCATAGCCATTTCCAGTTCTGTCTTCAGGATTTCCATGACGCGGGCCACGCCAGCGGCCCCAGCCACAGCCAACGCATATAAATAAGGACGGCCCACCAGCACCGCGCTGGCGCCCAGGGCGATGGCCTTCACCACGTCGGTTCCGCGACGGATGCCGCCGTCCACCAGCAACGGAATCTTGCCCTGTATTTTCTCCGCGATGCGCGGCAACGCTTCGGCCGTACTGGGGAGCGTGTCCAGGTTGCGCGCGCCGTGGTTGGAGACGATCAATCCGTCTACGCCAGCGTGCGCGGCCTGCAGCGCGTCGTCCGGGTTCATCACGCCCTTGAGCAGCACGGGGACTTTGGCGATCGAGCGCAGCCACTCAATGTCTTTCCACGTCAGCTTGGGATTGAGCAGCGCGCTGTAGATGGCGCCCTGCGGCGGGCGATGGCTCACCGCGCCCAGGTTCAGGTTGGGCAGTTTGAAGTCGGCCGGCAGGTTGAAATGCGAACGGGCTTCGCGATGGCGCGCGCCCAGCACCGGCGTGTCCACGGTGACGCACAGCGCCTGGCATCCCGCGGCTTGCGCGCGCTCCACCATCTCCCGCGTTAGCTCGCGGTCCATCTGCGTGTACAACTGGAACCACACCGGATACTTGGCCGCAGCCGTCACGGTCTCCACCGCTTCCGTGGAATACGAACTCAGGACCGTGGTCGCGTGGGCCAGGTTGGCGCCGGCCACCGTAGCCAATTCAGCTTCCGGATGGAACAACCGATGAAATGCCGCAGGCGCCAGCAGGATGGGCGTCTCCATCTTGTGGCCGAACAATTCCGTCTCCGTGCTGATCTGTGATACGTCCACCAGCACGCGGGGATTCAGCCGCAGGCGCTTCCAGTCTTCGCTGTTGGCGCGCATGGTGAGCTCGTCGGCCGCGCCGCCGGAAACGTAGGACAGCGCCATGGGCGACATGTGTTCCGGCGCGATGGATTCAAACTCGCTGAGAGAGAGAATGTCTTCGGGTTTCATGGAAAGAATGAGTATACGACGGAGCGCGAAACTACTCCCCGCCCAGCTCCCAGCCGTCCTTCTTCATTTCCGCGTGGAGCCAGCGTTGCAGGGAGGTGCGCAGGGGAGCAGGCATGTCATTGAACTGGACGCCGTGCTGGCCTTGCTTGTTGGTCCAGGTGACGCGTCCCGGGATTTCCGTTTCCGTTTTGGCCCCGGGGACGATGAAGCGCACGGAAACCGGTGAGCCGGACTTGAAGGCCCTTTCTGTTTTCACTCCGGCTCCGCCCAGGCTCAGGTTGACCAGCGTTCCGGAAAATTCTTCGCCGGAATAGCGGACGCGCGCCGGCAATTCCACGTTGGCGCGATAGTAAAGCTGCTGGCTCAAACTCAGCGTGCCCGCAGGTGGCTGCGCTCCTGCTTCCCGATACGTTTTCAGTTTGCGGAGCAGCGTGCGGCGCGAAATGCCCAGCGCTTCCGCCGCCTTTCCCTGGTTGCCGCCGTTTTTGTCCAGCGCCTGAAAAATCGCCTGGCGTTCCATTTCGTCCAGGCCGCCGCTGGTGGCGGAGTGCTCGTCGTCGCGGGGCAGGGCTTGCGGCAGGTTCAAGTCTTCCGCGGTGATTTCCGCAGCGGCGTTGGGTGACTGCAATACCGCGCGGAAAACGATGTTGCGCAGTTCGCGCACATTGCCCGGCCAGGGATAAGTGACCAGGGCCTCCACGGCATCGGAAGTAAAGTGCGCCTCCGGGTAATGCTCGTGCAGCACCTGTTCGGCAATGCCCAGCACGTCCTCAGGACGGTCGCGCAGGGCGGGCACGTCCAACTGAAATTGCGCCAGACGATGGTACAGATCGCTGCGAAACCGTCCGGCGCGCACCAGGTCTTCCAGGTCGCGGTTGGTAGCTGTCACCACACGCACGTCCACGCTGACTTTTTTGCTGCCGCCCAGGCGGAAGTACGGTGCGCCGTCAAGCACGCGCAGCAGTTTTACCTGGACCTTCATGTCCAGGTCGCCAATTTCGTCCAGGAAGAGCGTGCCTTTGTCGGCCAGCTCAAAGAAGCCGGGCTTGAGCGAATCGGCTCCGCTGAACGCGCCTTTCTCGTAGCCGAAAAGTTCGCTCTCCACCAGATGCTCGGGTATGGCCGAGCAATTCACGTCCACCATGGCGTGGTTGCTGCGCAAAGAGTGGTGATGAATGGCCTGCGCGATCATCTCCTTGCCGGTGCCGGTTTCCCCCACGATGAGCACCGCCGCGGGATGGCGCGCAACTTTCTCCGCCAGCCGGATCACTCGCTTCAGTGATTCGCTGCGGACGATAAGTTTGCCGGTGTCGGCTTGGTTGGTCGCGGTCAGATGCTTGTCCTGGAACACGTGGGTCGGCGCCGATAGGGCACGGTTGGGGCTTTTGCTGGCCTGATGGGGCGCTGTTCATTATTAATGTAGCAATTTCATTTGCGAAGGCAAGTAAAGAATCCTGCGCGGCCGTTACTTTGGCAGGCAACCGCCCGTGCGCACGCCAGGAAGACAAGCCTTGGCTTGAAGAATGAAGCCCTTGAGACGGACCGGCCTGGATTGTTGCACGGTTGTCAGGGCAGTTTTTCCGCGGTTACTTTCGGCCAAGTTTGCAGTCGAACTGATACACTTTCCAGTTTCAAAACTTTCTAAATGATGAGGCAGATAATGCGTTTCACAAGAGTGTTATTGATTACCGTTCTGGGGATGGCGGCCGCGGTGGCGCAGAGTGGCGGCCCCAGCCAGAAGACTGATTCCAAATCCGCCGCCGGCGGCCAGGCCGCGGCGTCCGCTCCCGCTGCTGACGCCAAGCCAGCCAGCCGGCCCAAGTCCTTTGATCTCTCCGCCATGGACAAGACCGCTAATCCCTGCGAAGACTTCTACCAATATTCCTGCGGCAACTGGCGCAAGAACAATCCCATTCCGTCCGACCAGGCGCGCTGGGGCCGGTTCAACGAGCTGGCGGAATATAACCGCAGCGTGCTGCGCCAGATCCTGGAAAAAGATTCCGCGAATGATCCCAAGCGCAATGCCGTGCAGCAGAAGATCGGCGACATGTATCAATCCTGCATGGACGAAGCGGGCGTCAACGCCAAGGGCGCGGCTCCGCTGAAGGAAGAACTGCAGAGCATCGCGAAAATATCCAACAAGGCCCAGTTGATCAAGACGGTCGCGTATCTGCACTCGCTGGGGGTACCGGCGCTGTTCGGATTCGGCGCGCAGGCCGACCTGCACAACGCGAGCACGCAGATCGCCAACATCGGCCAGGGCGGGCTTGGCCTTCCCGACCGCGACTACTACCTCAACAAGGACGCCAAGTCCGAGGAGACGCGCCAGAAGTATCTGGCGCACGTAGCGAACATGTTTGTGCTGCTGGGCGACGACGCGGAG
>JBGPLR010000145.1:0-7419 GCA_041486545.1 Terriglobia bacterium | reverse complement strand
CGTGGTGGCCAATTTCTTCAAACATCCGCCGGATCTGGCGGTTCTTGCCTTCAATCAGCGTGACTTCATACCACGGGTTGTTGCCTTCTCGCGTCAGTTGCACATGGGCCGGCGCGGTGTGCACGGCGTGCATGGAAGCGTGTCCCGGCTTAGGGCTCAACTTGAGGCCGCGCCGCAATTTCTCAACGTCTTCCGCCTTGGGCTGGCCGGAGACCTTGACCAGATAGGTTTTCGACACGTGCGACGCGGCGCTCATGAGATGGTTGGCCAGCGCGCCGTCATTGGTCATCAGCAGCAGGCCTTCGCTCAGGTAGTCCAGGCGGCCAACCGGATATAGGCGAGCCCCGGCGTTCTTCACCAGGTCCATCACCGTGGGCCGGCCTTCAGGATCAGAGACCGTGGTCACGTAGCCCTTGGGTTTGTTGAGGAGAAGATAAACATGGCGTTCGGCGCCGTGGAGCAATTTGCCGTCAACTTTGATGTGGTCGGTTTCCAGGTCAGCCTTGCTGCCGAGCGCAGTGACCACCTGTCCGTTCACGGTGACGCGTCCCTGGGTGATCAACTCTTCAGCGTGGCGGCGCGACGCGATCCCCGCCGCGGCAATAATTTTCTGCAGTCGCTCAGCGGGCACTCAGCCTCCGGTACTTTCTGACGCCACTTCGCCGGCCACCTGCTCGTCGGTCTCGGTGTGGCGCGGGTCGGAAGAGACCGTTGGTTCGGTCACGTTCTGCGGGACTTCGGCCTGGTCCTCCGCCATTTGTTCCACCCCGGAGTCAGGCATGCCGGTTGCGTCGGCGATGGCCGCGTCGCGCGCGAACATCTCATCCTGCAGTTCTCCGGCAGCCAGCTTTTCAAACTCTTCCAGGCTGGGCAGCTCGCTCAGGTCTTTGAGGCCAAAGCGCAGCAGAAAATCTTTGCTGGTTTTGTACAGCATGGGCCGGCCGACCACGGCTTTGCGTCCGGCGGTGGTGATCAGCTTGCGCTCCAGCAGCGTGCCGATGACGCCGCTGGCGTCCACGCCGCGAATGTCGCCGATCTCCGGCACCGTCACCGGCTGCTTGTAGGCGATGACGGCCAGGGTCTCCAGCGCCTGCAATGAAAGGCGAATCGGCGGCTTCAAGCTCTTGGAAAATGCCCGCACCACGTCATGATGTTCCGGCTTGGTGGACATGCGATAGCCGCCGGCCACCTCGCGGACTTCAATCCCACGGTCTTCTGCCTGGTAGCTGGCGATCAACTCTTCCAGGTAGGGCCTGAGCACGGCGCGCAGTTCGGCCTTCTCGGTTTTTTCTTTTTTGTCTTTGCCCGGCTTGTTGTGGCCTGGCTGGTCTTTGCCGGCGGCGTTATCGCCGGAAGGAGCCGCGGCATCTTCTTCCACAGCGCCCAGATGGTCATTCGCCTGGTCAGGATGCGGTTCCATGGGCGGATACTCCGGCGCCGGCGCGGTCTTCAGGGCCAGCAGGTCGTCCTTGAGCAAGGCGACCATCTGGTCCAGCGTGATGGGATCTTCCGCTGCGTAGATCAGTGCTTCGAGTTGGGCTTTGATGGACATTGAAAATCGGTATTTAGTATTTGGTACTTAGTACTTAGCCAAAAGCAAAATCGGTACTTGGTGCTTAGTTTCGCAGAAACAAAAGCCAGCCGATGGTCGCGAACGACGCAAGATTTTGCCAACTACTAAGTACTAACTACCAATTACTGCTTTACTTCCAATCATCGCGCACCGCCACGCCTTCTCCCATAATGGTGTCAAATAGGGGATGTTTTTTCAGCAGGATGTCGCCGAACGTCCGCTCCTGTCGCAGCAGCACCGCCTGTAACCGCACCAACTCCAGCAACGCCAGAAATGATGAGATGAGCGCATTTCGCGTGGAGATGTGCTGCAGCAAACGCTTCAGACGGATCGGCCGGTCTTCCATCAGCAGGCGGCGGCGAAAGTATTCGATCATCTGACCCACCGTGACGGTGTCTTCGTCCACGCTCAGGACGGGGCGGTTGCGGGCGCGCTCCAGAATTTCCTGGAAGGTGCGCACCAGGTCCACTACGTCGGCTGCCAGTTCAGGCTCGGTGCCTTCCGCGTCGCGGAATTCCTTGAGCGACGGATTGCTCACCACCGCGTCTTCAATTTGCTGTTTCTGCATCAGCATCTGCGCGGCATTCTTAAACTTCTCATGCTCCAGCAGCCGGGACACCAGCTCATCGCGCGGGTCCTCCAGTTGGCCTTCCGCCAGCTCGGGGTCGCGCGGCAGCAGCATCTTGCTTTTGATGTGGATGAGCAGCGACGCCATGTAAATGAACTCGGCGGCCACGTCCACGTCCAGGTGCTTCAGGTTCTCCACGTATCCCAGATACTGCGCCGTAATTTTGGCGATGGGGATGTCGTAGATATCAATGTCCTGCTTGCGGATCAAGTCCAGCAAGAGGTCCAGAGGCCCATCGTAAATCTGGCCCACGGTCACCGAGAAAGGGAACTCGTTCGTCTGGGGCCTGGCGGATTGTGAAGTTTCTGCCATCTGGAAAAACAAAATCTTTGAAACACAGAGGAACAGAGGAACGGAGGAGGACAGAAATGGCGAACTCAAAACCTCCGTTTACTCCTTTCCTCCGTGTTTCAAGGTGTTGGGTTTCGCGCAGCGCAAACGAGCGCGCCTGTGCCATCTTGATTCTAAATGGTTTCAGCAACTCAAGTATCGCGATGCCTGTGGATTACGTGGCTTTTTTTGTTTATTGGAGGGAGCTGTAGTCGCTCTCATAGTCTTCGATCGGAAAGCTTTTCTCGGCAAATTCGAGCAACGGGCCGCCCGCGCTCTTGCGCACTCTAATTTCGACGATTTGGCCCGTCCGCTTGAACTGCTTCCAGCAATCGTGGAGAACTTTTGGCGGCAACACATAATCGTGCACGAAGCCATCGGCGTCCTCGCTGAGCAATACCAGAACATTCAACGGCCGGTCCTCCAGGCTGAATTCCCACGCGCCATTGTTTTCAGCGGCCGTCTGGACGCCAACTTTTCTGCCTTTGCGAGTGATGAAAGTCCGCGGCCTGTCTTTCCTTAACGGATGGAGTTTGGATACTCGATCCACCCAGCCATGGGTAATGATCTCCCGTCGCTCCTGATCGGACGCGGAGGCGACGGCCTCTGGCACGCGAATCCGATCTTTGGATGCTTCCTTCGGAATGTGCTGCTCCATCGTGCTCAGGTTGAACAAGCCCACCGCGTCCCTCACCGCGCGCATGGTTTCTTCAGCCGCGTCATAAGCTTGTTGGTTGCCTTCCACCACAATCTTGCGCAGCAAATCAGGCTGGGCGGCAAACTGCTTGCGCCGCTCGCGAATGGGCTTCAGGTGGGCTTCCGTGCTTTCCACGGCCAGGGCTTTGCATTCCACGCACTTGATGCCCGCCTGGGTGCAGCCGCGGGTGATAAAGGCCAGGCGGTCGGCGTCGCTGAAGATCTGATGCAGGTTACCGACCGGACACTTATCAGGATTGCCTTTGTCGGTCAGCTTGGGGCGGTCGGTGACGCTGTTTTTGATCTTCTCGGCAAGCTGCTCCGGCTCTTCGCTCAACAAAATAGAGTTGCCGTAAGACTTGGACATCTTGCGGCCGTCCATGCCCAGCAGCTTGGGTGTTTTCGTCAGAAGTACCTGAGGTTCTTTGATGAGCGGCACAGCGTTTGCCGCCCGTGTGAGAGCAGCAGTATTTTCCCCGCGGCCACGTCCAAAAACCTGGTTGAAGCGCCGGGCCACCTCGCGGGTGAGTTCCACGTGCGCCACCTGGTCTTCGCCTACCGGCACAAAGTCCGCCTGGTAGATCAGAATGTCGGCAGCTTGCAGCAATGGATAGCCGAGAAAGCCGTAGGTGCTCAGGTCCTTGTTGGGCAGGTTCTGTTGCTGGTCTTTGAAACTGGGGACGCGCTCCAGCCAGCCCAGCGGCGTGACCATGGAGAAGAGCACGTGCAACTCGGCATGCTGCTTGATGTGCGACTGGACAAACATGGTGCACTGCTCGGGGTCGAGGCCGGCGCCGAGCCAGTCCAGGATCACTTCCAGCGTGTGGTCGGCGACGCGGGAGGTGTCGTCATAGTCGGTGGTGAGAGCGTGCCAGTCAGCGACAAAGAAGAAGCACTTGTGGGTGTACTGCAGCTTCACCCAGTTCTGCAATGCGCCCACATAGTTGCCCAGATGCAGCTTGCCGGTGGGGCGCATGCCGCTCAGAACGCGGGGACGAGGATTGTCTGGTGAAGTTGGCATCAATGTATGTGTTAGCCGGCAGCTTCCCGAGTTTTCAACTAAATCTCAGTGTCTGTCATCCTGAGCGGAGCGCTACTTGTACCTGCGCCTCAGGATGCTCAGAGGCGCGTAGTCGAAGGACCCCTAAGGTGGTCGGTATTACGATGCCGCATCAGGGCGTTCTCCAGAAAACTCTCTAAATCACCTTTTCTGACTAAGGCATCCTCGGGGTCCTTCGACTCGCCCTCGTACCGCAAGAGCGGAACTCGTGCTCGCTCAGGATGACAGATCGAAACGGTGTTCTTTGCAAATGATCGCGAAGAAACGCGCAGCTTCCAGCGCAACTGATGTTACCACGCGCTGCTTATTTTGATTCCTTGCCTGCCCCCGCGTGCTGCGGAGCAATCGACTTGACCTTGACCGGCTTGGCGGGGATTCCCACCGCGATGGTGAACGGCTCAATGTCCTTGGTGGCCACGCCCATCGAGCCCAGTAAGCCGTGCTCATGCACGTGGACGCCGCTCATCACCGTGGCGTGGTAAGTAACGCGCGCACGCGGGCCGATCTCCGTCTTGCGGTTGGTCACGATCATGCCGTCATTCAGATCATGGTCATGCGAATAAACGTTGGCGTAGTCGGAGATGGAACTGCCTTCGTGGATCACGATTTCGCCGCGGTCATCCAGCAGCGTGTATTTGTGGATTGTGCAGTTGTCTTCCACCGTGAGGTTGTAGCCGTAAGAGAACTCCACGCGGTGGAAGATCTTCACGTTCTTTCCGACGTGCTTGAAAATGTGCCTGGCCAGCATGTGACGCACGCGGAAGCCCAGCCAGTGGTTCAGGCCCAGCGGCGACTGGTCAAACATCATCCAGAACCAGATCAACGGTTTGCGCTCAGCGTATTTGGCGGCGTCCACGTCGCCGTAATACTCCGGTTCCAGCGTGGCGTTGCGGGGATCAAAGTTATGGACAAGCGCCTGCTCGGCGATAGGGGCGTTGGGGCCGGGCTCAGCGTACGGCCGTCCCAGGTAGATTTCATGCAGGGCATTGCGGACGACGGTACAGCGATGCTCGATGTCACGGTTGGCGAACTGCTCATCGAGCTTCTGGATCCAGTCCAGAAACGCCTTCTCCGCTGCGGGCAGCGGTTGCAGGTTGCGGTACTCGAAACGTGGCATGGTGGAGGCCCCTTGCTGTAGGTTTACGCACTGAAGCTAAGCACTGAAAGTAATGATATAACGGCCTGCGAACCGGCGGCATTTCCGCCGGAGTCCGCAGCACCAGAATTGGATTCCGGAAGCCCGCGAGGGGAGGCAATTTTTTGTGTAGAACCCGGCTGCCTCGGGCGCCTATGTCAGAATAGCGCCATGCCAACCACGCCATCCCGGCCTGTTCCAGATTTCCTTTACGGCACAGCCTGGAAGGAAGACCGCACCGCCAGCCTGGTCGAACGGGCGCTACGCGCGGGCTTTCGCGGCATAGACACCGCCAACCAGCGCCGGCATTACTTTGAGGCCGGAGTCGGCGAGGGTCTGGCGACGGTGTATCGCGCCGGCGTGGTCACGCGCGCCGATCTCTTTCTGCAAACCAAATTCACCTATCAGGCGGGGCAGGACCACCGGCTGCCTTACGATCCTGCAGCGCCGTTCGCTGTTCAGGTGGCGCAGTCCATGGCCAGTTCGCTGGAACATTTGGGGACCGACTACGTGGACAGCTTGGTACTGCACGGCCCTTTGTCCGGCCACGCGTGGACAGAGGCGGACGCGGAAGTCTGGGAGGCCATGATGAAAGAGCGCGACGCCGGTCGCACGCGGCTGCTGGGCGTAAGCAACGTGTCCCTGCGGCATCTGGAGCAGATGGCGGACTTGCACGACGAACCGCCGGCATTTGTGCAGAACCGCTGCTATGCCCGTTTCGGCTGGGACCGAAAAGTCCGCGAATTCTGCCGCGATCGCAATATCACTTATCAGGGTTTTTCCTTGCTCACCGCGAACATGGAAGTGCTGAGCCATTCTTTCGTTACGGGCCTGGCGGCGCGGGTGAACGCTACACCGGCGCAAATTATCTTCGCCTTTGCGCGCGCTGTGGGGATGCTGCCGCTTACCGGAACCACCAGCGCGGAGCACATGAAGCAAGATCTGGCCAGCAGGTCCGTGCAGCTTTCGCCGGACGATGTGAAGCAAATCGAGTCTCTTGCCGGTTGATGGGGCCTGATCGCGGGGCGCAAGATCGCGTTCCACAGCACCACCGGAAAACAGCCCGAGCGGCTGGCCCCGGCAGCGGGAGGCGAGGCGCAGGGTATTCCCCCAGCCATCAGCGAGTTACCTCGGTACTCTTGAGGCCATGGACCTTTGCCGATATAACTCCACCAATGCTCCGGGAATAAGGAAAAAGGACAGCTTTTTAGTGCCTAGAAAGAAAGTGTATGACTAGCTTTACATGCAAGAGGGCTAGGTTTGCCTTCCTTCCCGGTCTCTTCCTGTTGCTCACCATTGGGATGTTCGGCCAGGACGAAGGGTCAAGCCCTGCCCCAAACCCTAATCCAAGCCAAGATCAGGTGCTTGAACCGCAGCACACGTTCAAGGCCGTACCCGTGCTGACCGGCTCGGGCGCATATTTTACGCGCGTCACCGCCGGCCAGGTGCAGGACGCACCCGCTTTGAGTCCGCTCCTGCTGGTACCCATCGGCGAGAACTTTCTCATTGAAGCCAAGGGCGCCCTGTCTGATACCTACGCGAAAAACGCGCAGGGCGATTTCATTGGCACAGTTGGCTACGGCGTCGTCAGCGCGCAGCTGCATTACATTACCAAGTACGCCACGCTGACGGCGGGACGCTTCACCACGCCTTTTGGCATTTACGGTGAACGGCTCGCGCCCAACTGGATACGCGCCCTGCAGGGAACACCGGTGATTTCACCGGTGACCAGCGGCGCCAGCCTGGGCGGGATGTTGCACGGCGGTATTCCCGCCGGCACCGACAAGATCAATTTGAACTATGCCTTTTATTTCTCCAGCAACAACACCAACCACATCCTGGTAACCGACCGGTCGTCGGGCGGGCGCATCGGGTTTTTCCTGCCGGGACAAAGAGTGGAATTTGGAGCATCGTTCCAGCAGGTCCTGCAGGCTGACCGGCCCCATTCGGCGGGCGTGCATTTTATCTGGCAGCCGTACCGGGTCCCTCTGAGCCTG